>MKSX01000021.1 GCA_001897445.1 Alphaproteobacteria bacterium 33-17
TAGCTTATCTAATCTTTCCTGCTTATCCTTTTGAGATTCTGAAAAAATTGGCTTTGTAGCACCAGCTTTAAGAAGAAGCTTGATAGTCTCATCGTTTGACTCAGTTGATTCTAATGCTCTGAATAAAGCTGACTTTTTATTTGTATCTTGAGAATTTACATATTCAGTTTTATTGTTGCATTTATCAATTGTCATATTTATTACAATAGGGTTGATTTGTGCGCTGTTCACCAAATTAAACTGATATATCGGATTATTTTCATCTTTTTCCAATAAAACTTCGATGACCTTGGTATGACCCTTTGTTGCAGCAATGTGCAAAGCATTACTTCCATGATAATCAAATGTTCCAATTTGAGCATTTTGAGTCATTAGGTTTCTAACAATGTCTGAATGATTTTGATCTGCTGCTAATATTAAAGCGGCACTTTTTACATTCTGTTCAATATGTTCTGCAGGGATTATTTGCATCATATCCCAATTACCAGCACTGGCAGCCTGCGTATATAATGCTCGATATCCATTGGGAGTTAATGACATTACTTCCAATAGTTTTGTAAATGCCTTTTTGTTTCCAACTGATACGGCAAACTCGATAAGTAACTTACCGTTATACCTATTGTACAGATCATCTACAATATAGTGATTGTTTTCTAGATGTTTTTCTACGCAATCAAATGCATCTGTAAGATCAGATCCAGCAAAATCTTGATCTTCTAAAAGCTTTTTTAAATCTTCTAATGCTTTATCGTCAGACTTGGCAGGATGAATAACAGGTTGTAGTGCAGGATTTTGCTCTGCTTTGACTTCCGCAAGTGCTACTAATTTATTTTTTTGGTCTTGAGTGAGTCCTTCTACCTTATTAATATCCGGCATTTCTGCACCAGCTCTAAGAAGCGTTTTTATTACTTCGTCAGTTTCATTATCTGAAGTTAGTGCCATTAATAACGCTGATTGACCAGAGCTATTTTTCAGATTAATAAAATCTTTTTTACTCTCTGAAATTACCTCTCTTGTATCTCCCAATGAAATAAGTGCAGCAGTTTTAAACTTATAGAAATCATCTGTTTCATTTCCTTCTAAAAGCACTTTTACTACATCGTTGCTACCATATTTTGCTGCAATGTGTAATGGTGTGTTGCCATAGCCATTTAAATTATTTCCTGTAGCACCATTTTGCATCAAATATCTTATAGAATCTAATTGACCTTCATGAACTGCATCACTTAATGCATAATTCATTGAAGAGGAATATAATGGATTCTTAGAAATGTAATTTAATATATTAATCTGACCATATTTAGCAGCAACACGGCACAAGGCAGTATATTCAACGTTTTGCTTTTTTTCTAAAACTTTTAATGCTTCTAAATTTCCTTTCGCAGCAGCATATTCAATAGGAGTCAAAGCATCTTTTCCAATGCAATTTAAAACTTTTAAATCGCCAGATAATAACTTAGTTAATGCAGCTAAGTCATTCTTATCAATAGCTTCAAAAATGGGTTTATTGTCAACGGGATTTAATGCATCAATCAGATCCTGTTTTTTTAGTTCTTTTGCAATTTGGATTGCAGTTTTTCCATCTCTATTTTGTATATCTAATTTTGCCCCAGCTTTTACCAGTTCTTTAATACATTCAACTGATTCGTTTTCAACAGCATAATGTAAAGCTGTTAAAGATTTATCATCTTTTATATTAACATCAACACCCAACTCTATAAGCTTTTGAATTACCTCTAAATTATACTCCCACTGAGTTGCAATATGCAAAGCTGTTCGACCATCGCTAGTAAGCATACTAATGATATCTTTTTTTCCATCTAAGCATTCTAAATTTTCTACGTCATTTGTCATAGTCACATAATGAACAATTCCGCTACCATTATGTTTTACATCAAGTTTTACACCAGGAGTATTTATTAAAATCCTTACAATATCCCATTGTAAATAAATAGTAGCAAATAAAAGCAGATTTTTTCCATCAGCATCTTTTAAATCGTTAATATCTTCAACATTGATTTCTTTTTTTTCAAGATATGACTTTATTTCATTAAAACCATCATTTATATCTTGCTTGCTACCGCCTACAGATTGCAATTTTAATAAATTTTCTAATTTTTGTTTAGCCATAACATTTATACCTTATTTTAAAAATTTGCATAATTATAATGTAAAAATCGCAAAATGTCAATAAATAATTAGTATTTTGTTAATAATTAAGCTAAGGAAATATAGTTTTTATTGATATTTAACTATTGATTCTTATAGAAAAATACTCTTCTACGTGAATTCTATAGTTTTCAGCTGATATCGCGAAATATTCCATCTCTTGCTCAGTTAAATTTCGCATGAACTTTGCTGGGTTACCTGCCCAAAGCTCACCCGTTTTAACAACTTTACCAGGGGTAAGGACTGCGCCTGCTGCTAACATGCCTTTAGTTTCGATTTTGGCGTTATCTAAAATTACCGATCCCATACCTACAAAGCCATAATCTTCCACTATGCAGCCATGAAGCAGGGCTTTGTGACCGATTGTTACATATGATCCTATAATGGTTTTGGCTTTGCGGCGGGTTACGTGTATTACAGATCCATCCTGAACATTAGTAAAATCACCTATTGTAATAGGTTCAACATCGCCACGAATAACAGTGTTAAACCAGATTCCACACTGTTTGCCAATGGTGACGTCGCCTATTATATGGCAGCCAGGGGCTATAAAAGATGAGGGGTCAATTTTGGGGTGGATACCTTTATATGGTATTATCGACATGCTTAGACCTGTGGAAAAGTCTTAAAAACTTTTTAATTATGCTTAAAAACCCTGTTTCAGGTTTTTTATAGTCATTGGCAACTTTACTGCAAAAATCACCGTTCGGTACAAAGAACCAGGGTTCAATTATTTCCGGAATCAGCTTTTTCATCGTTATTCTTCTCTGTTTGTTTTCCTATAGGATTGTCTGCATCTTCCCCAGCTACCGCCTTTCTACGTGCGATATTTTGCTTAAGTCTTTCTGCTAATTTTTTTTCACGACTATCCTTCATGGCAACAGATGCTAACTCAAAAGAAATATTTTCGCAAGAATTAAAAATGATAAAAATCCAAAACTATCTGTAACAGCTGTTAAAAATATTCCAGAACAAACTGCTGGATCAACTTTAATTTTATTAAGGATTATAGGAATGCTTGAGCCCATAAGTCCAGCTGTAAAAAAGTTTGTAACAATAGCTGCGGCAAATATAAGGCTAACTTCATAATCGCGATATAACAGATATATTGCAACACCAGCAAGGATTGATATAAAGAAGCTAGATGTTAGAGATGTCATAATCTCTTTTCTGATGATTCTTGGTGTATCATTTGTAAGAGCATCTTTAAGAGCAATAGCACGTACTACGATGGTCATGGTTTGTGTACCTGCATTTCCGCCCATAGATGCGACCATTGGCATTATAGATGCAAGTATTACCATTTTTTCAATTTCATCGCTAAAATGTGAAATAACATGTGATGAAATAAAAGCAGTCATCATGTTAACCACCAGCCATGGCAGGCGTTTTTTTGCAGAATCAATAAAGCTAAAGTGTAAGTCGGTCTGGCTAATACCACCGAGTTTAAAAAGGTCTTCTTCAGTTTCCTCTACGGCTACTTCGATAATATCGTTAACCGATATTGTTCCGATAATTCGCCCAAAGTTGTTAACAACAGGTGCGGTTTTAATATCGTACTGCTTAAAGATAAAAGCTACTTCCCCTAGATCAAGCTGAGCATTAACCGTAATAAGTTCATGATCTGTAATTCCACGAATAATTTGGTGAGCAGGGGATGAAATGAGCTTACTTATATTTACAGATCCTACAGGTTTATGTTTAAGATCAAGTACAAATATATCATAGAAAATTTCATCAGATGACTTGTTTTTTCTGAGGTAATCAATTGTTTGGCTAACTGTCCAGTAGTCCATCACAGCAATTTTAGAAGGGTGCATTATCCTTCCTGCGCTGTTTTCAGGATAAGCTAATCTTTCATTAATTTGATTGCTAGTAGTGTCAGGTAAGGTAGATAAAATATTTTTCTGAGTTTCTTTATCAAGATTTTCAATAATATAAACCGCATCCTCAATATCCATCTCATGGATAAGCTGAGAAGTTTTATCAACGCCAATTTGTTCAATAACGCTATTACGCACGTGATTATCAATATTGACTAAAATATCACCAAATAGATCATCACCTAAAATTTCAATAATTTCTTTGCGGGCATCGCGGTTAGAGATGGTGATATAATCAGCGATATCAGCGCTATATAGGCTTAAGATTAAAGATTTGAATTCGGTATTATTTTGCTCGGCCAGAAAGTCATCTAGCTTGTGTTGTATGTGACTAGTAAGGCCGTAGCCCCCAGTTTGAGCAGCGAAGTCGGTTACCACAGTCAAACCTCAATAAACAATAATTAAAAATGGTGCGGTCGAGAAGACTCGAACTTCCACTCCGTGAAGAACAGCGACCTCAACGCTGCGCGTCTACCAATTCCGCCACGACCGCAAATTAATAAATTAATATAATAGAAATGATTTGACTATTACACAAGCAAATTTATACATGTTATCTATAGTAACTCATAAAAATAATCAAGGGAAAAATTTAGCGGGACTATAAAAAAATGAATATTGAGTGGAAAAAAGAAGAAAAACCCTTAAATTATAAGCTTGCTTTACATAAAATGACCGAAATTGCAGCTAAAGTTGCCCAAAACCAAGAAAATGAAAAAATTTGGCTTTTAGAGCATGAAGATGTGTATACTATGGGTACAAGTAGTAAGCCTCATGATCTGCTTAATCAAAATATTCCTGTAGAAATTACATCACGTGGCGGGCAGATAACTTATCATGGAATTGGTCAGCGTATTGTATATCCTATTATTAATATACGAAAACATATGGAAAACATAGACATTCGTAAATATGTTCAGGCTGTTGAAAACTGGGTTATACGTACACTCCAAGAATTTGGCATTATTGGCGAAATTAAAGAAGGTAGGGTGGGCGTGTGGGTGTCTACTCCAAACAGGTATTTCCCACATTTTGAAGCAAAAATAGCAGCTATCGGTATAAGGGTGTCTAAAGGGGTGGCATATCATGGATTTGCTGTAAACATAAATCCAGATCTTTCTAAATTTAAAAACATTGTTCCTTGTGGTCTGCCTGATTATGGCGTAACTTCCTTCAAAGATTTAGGTGTTAATATTACCATGCAGGATTTTGATGAAGCTTTATATAAGCATTATAACCAATTTTTAAAGGATATATCTTTATGAGCAATCTTATATTAATTCTGGTTGATCAGCTGAGCCATAATATTAGCTCACTAAATAATATCCAAAAAGATGATATTATCTTAATTATGGAAACTATGCAGGAAGCTACATACGTTAAACATCATAAAAAGAAGCTGGTGTTTACTTTTGCAGCGATGCGACATTTTGCAGAAGAGTTACGGAATAAAGGGCTTAATGTTGAGTATATTGAGCTGGAAGATGCAAAAAATAAGCAGTCATATGCAAATAATCTAGAAAGAGTTGATTTTACCAAGTTTGATAAACTTATTATAACACATCCAGGCGAGTACAGAATTTTAGAAGAAATTGAATCTTTAAAAGATAAAATTACTATTGAAATCAGGGAAGATGACAGGTTTTTATGCAGCATAGATGAGTTTAAAAAATGGTCTAAGGGTAAAAAGTCGCTTAGAATGGAATATTTTTACCGTGAAATGCGTAATAAACATAATGTTCTTATGAATCAAGATAAACCGCTTTTAGATAAATGGAACTTTGATGCAGAAAATCGTAATAAATATGATGGTAAGGTAAAAATACCTGAGCTTCCAAGATTTGAAATAACTGATATCACTAAAAAAGTTATTAAAATGGTTGAAAAAAACTTTGCCAATCACTTTGGTGAGATTGAGTCATTTTACCCAGCGGTTACGCGAAAAGATGCATTAAAAGCGTTAAACTATTTTATCAAAACTTCTCTTAAATACTTTGGTGATTATCAGGACGCTATGCTAAATGGCGAAGCATTCCTTTTTCATTCAGTTTTGTCACCTTATATCAATATCGGGCTATTGGATCCTTTGGAGGTTATAAAAGCAGCAGAAGAGGGATATTATCAAAAAAACTTGCCGATAAATGCGGTAGAGGGGTTTATAAGGCAAATTCTTGGCTGGCGTGAGTTTATGCGCGGCATTTACTGGTCAAAAATGCCAGAGTATGCAAATACCAATTATTTTAAAGCAAAAGCGAATTTGCCACAGTTTTACTGGGATGGAAAGACAGATATGAACTGTGTAAGTAAGGCAGTCGATTTTACTGTAAGATATGCATATTCCCATCATATTCAAAGGCTTATGGTTACGGGCAATCTTGCTTTAATTATGGGGCTTGAGCCTAAGCAAGTTGAGGAGTGGTATTTGCTTGTTTATTTAGATGCTTACGAGTGGGTAGAGCTACCTAACACCCATGGCATGTCGCTGTTTGCCGATGGGGGATTTTTAGGGTCTAAACCATATGCAGCAAGCGGAAATTATATAAATAAAATGTCAGATTTTTGCGGGAACTGTAAATATAATGTAAAAGAAAATGATACTGAAAATGCCTGCCCATTTAATTATTTATACTGGAATTTTATGGATAGGAATAAAGATAAACTTTCTAATAATCAAAGGCTTACTTATGTGTATTCTACGCTTTCAAAGTTCTCAGATGAAAAGCTTGCAAAAATTAATAAATTAGCCTTAAATTTCATTAAAAATCATACATAAATGAGGGTATCATGGTAGCATCTTCACGACTAAAAAAATATACTGTAAATGTAAAAGCAGGCAAGCATAATATAATCTCAGATGTACCTGAAGAAAAATATAGTGGTCTTGATCTGGGTATGACTCCGCATGACTTAATTGAAGCAGCACTGGCGGCATGTACAACAATTACGCTTCAAATGTATGCCGATCGCAAAAGCATTCCACTAGAATCTGCAAATGTTGAAGTTAAAATTACTGATGAATCAAAAGATGTTATTGAAATTAAAAGAAATATTGAGCTGATTGGTAATCTTACAGACGAACAAAAGCAGAGTTTACTTACTGTTGCAGATAAATGCCCAATTCATAAGATTCTTAGTAAACCTGCTACCATTTTGTAAGACGCTGATTTAAATATAAATTTTTAATTAGTTAGGCAATTTTTATTAATTAAGATTGGTAAAAATACATTATTATGATATAATTTAATAAATTTATTTTAATTATTAAGCGGTAATATATCATGAGTAAAAGTGTAAGTGATTTTTTAAATTCTTTGGGATCTAATGACTATAGTCAAATTGATAAAAATTTTTTTGAAGCATCCGAAATAGTTCAAAAAGAAATAAACTCGTTAGATGTAAGCGTATTAATTAAAAATTTTGGTGATTTAATGGCTCAAAATAAAGATGAGTCGGCTATGTGGCTATGGTCACATTTTGTAAAGCAAATCAATAACCCCAAACCCGAAAAAAATAAGGAATTTATTCAAAAAAGTAAAACGATACTCCTTGAGCATCTCAATGATGCAGTGGGCATGAAAAATTCTCAAAATCTAGATAAATTTTATCACGCATGTAAATACAATAATTTGCAAGTAGTTAAGTGGTATCTGGAAGATATAACTAAATTCATAACGGATAGTAAAGCTAAGCAAAGTCAGTTGCAAAGGAAGTTATTAGTTTCAGAAAAGAATAGTCAATTAATAAGTAATCCATTGTCTCTGGCATTAAATCCAAATCAAAAGCATATAGACACAGCTAAATATTTATATGAAAAACTGCAAAATTTAGGTGTTATAACTTCAAAAGAGCTTAAGAGTTTAATAGAGAATAGTAATAATCTTATAACTTTAATTTACAAAGAATTGTTGAGCGAAATTGCAAAGCCCAATTATACTATTCAAAATCTAGAAGAAATCTGTCAAAAATATAGTTTTGAACTTAAAGAAATTATTGAAAATCAATATTGGGTAGATTCAGCCTTTGCAAGTTATAAAGATAATATTTTAAGTTTTATGCTTAGAAATGATGGTTATAATTATAAATATAATAAATTTTTGCCAAAACTAATAGAGGCTTTATCAAATAATCCAAATTATACAGAATTTGTGAAAAAGTCTTTAAATTCCAATTGTATTTTCAAAGATGGTATACCTTTATCTGACGGTAGGGTGCCTAAAACAGCGGAAAACAGTATTTTTATTGAATATATAGTAGAATTTTATAAATCTGCTGATAAAACGGTTATTAGCCAAATACTTAAATCTGCTAAAAATGCTGGCATGGATACGCAATATAAGGGTGAATCTTATTTATTTAAAAACTATTATGGCGAAACAATAACAGTTCCGGCTGATCTATTAGTAAATTTTGATTACAAAGCTAATCATAAAACCAAGCTAGAATTTTTAAGGCATTGTTTTAATTATTATATAAATGAAGAAATATTGATTAAAATAGCTGACAGAGTATTTGATTTCAAAAATATAGATGAAACAAATGAACTTTTAATAGTTGTAGCCACTAGTAAAAGTGCTGCATTATTTCCAGAGCTATACCATAAGGCAAAAAATGAAAACCAGGCTTTTATACTAAATTCAGATTTGTTAAAGTATTCACTTAACTCATTAGAGAATTTTAAGTTTTTAGTAGAAGAAGTTAAATTTGATCCCAAAGAAAATATTTCGAGATTACTCCAAGAGCTTATAGAAAATAAAAGTACAGATGTAAGAATCATAGAATATTTAGTTAAAAATCATGGACTAGATTTAAACAAACCATTTGATTACAAAGACATGAATCCAGCCCTTCCGGATACAAAAGAAATGCCTCTGATTATGGCGGTTGCCGAAAGAAGAGATGCTTTAGTGGAAATTATGATTAAAAATGGCGCAAGGGTTACTGATGTTTTTTTAGATTCAAATGTACCAAGCACATTTAGTAAAGGTATAAGTGCAGAGAGCCACTTATGGAAAGATATTATTGCAAAGAGGGGATTTTCTCATGAAAGAAAGCTCCACCCAGATACAGAAAGGCTTATTATTGAAGCAGGTGATAAAGAAAGGTCAGGAACAACTTTAGAGCAAAGGTTAGAAGAATTTAAGAAAAGACCAGTACAAAAAGTAGTGAATGCAGGTAAAAAAGCTGAAGTTCAAAAAAGCATCAATCAGTCTGCTAGGCAAGAGTTTGGCAAGAGACAAGATATATTTCAGCGTTTAGATGAATCTAAGCTGAATGGTGTTACAGATATCAACAAGTTAAACAATATGGCTCAGTTAATAAATGTATTTAAAGATGAGTTACTAAATGATAACAGTATATCAGATGATGTAAAAGATCTAATGGTGAATCATATTGATACATATTCTAAAAAAATTCAGCATCAAATACAAGCTAATCAAACTGATAAAAATAATAAAAATGGCAGTAAATTACAGGAGCTATATCATAAATTAGAGGATAAAATATTATCATTTGATAATATTAATAATTTCTATTCATCTTTATCTGGTAACGATAAAAATCAAATTATTGCTAATATTAATGCCGATGCAAATGTTTTTAAGCAAAAGTTTGAAGGCTATTGTAAGGGCTTAAACATTAATGCTTTGTATTTCTTACATAAAATATTAGAAAATAAATCTATATCTAAAGATTTAATAAAAGATTGTAAAAATATACTTAAGACCATGCTGCAAGATCGTAAGGTACTTGTTGAGTTAGTTAAGCAGGATGTAAGTTATGATGTAGCTAACTGGTATCTAGACGATGCTTTTAAATGGGTATGGGTGAATGAAAGTGACCAAAATAAGGTTAAAAGAAATTTACTCAAGGATTCTACATCAAATAAGTCTGAGGTACTCCAGTCTGCTTTAAAAAAATCAGAAAATGCATCTTTCTCATTAATCATACCGTCTATATTTTTAAATCCTGATATCATTTCAGATAAAGATTTAAAATCATTAATTGAAAATTCTGCAGAGGCTATGAAGGTATTTGCTTATGAAAATTTATATTCTGCAATGCAACAGGTAGGTAATTTAGAGCAAAAAATTTCATTTGCTAAAGCCGCCCTAAGAGAGAAAAATACCTCATCTTTAGAAGCTACTATGGGTCCAGTATTAGTAGCATTGCAAGATGCATCCGAAAAAATTGGTTTTAAATTTGAAAAAATTTTAGAAATCAATGGTGTTTCAAATTTTTTAGATTTTTTAGAATCCAAAACAATTGATGCAAATGTAATAAAACAAGTATTAATTCATTACTATGGTGCGGATTTTGTGCGTAACCATGACAAGCCAATGGCTATAATTAATCAACCTGGTAAGCAGCAACAACAGAATAAAAATCATCAGCCACGTAATAACGCTCCACAAAATAATACTTATACGAATGCTGGGCTTGAGACAAAATATAATGAATTAAAACTTAAAGATTTTGATTCAAATGAGTTTAAAGATGGGCTTGTTGAATATTGCAAAAATGCCCCAAAACAAACTAATTATGATGTATCTATATTAGCTAAACTTATCTATGAACATCCTGAAAAATTTCAAACGTTAATTCAAATTTATGAAGACAGCAATATCAATTTATCGGCAGAAAAATGGGGAGTTGTACTTTCTGCTTGTAAAAAATCGAAAGGACATTTTCAAGCTATTTATGAAAAAATATCAAAACTAATAACGATAGATGTTAAATATTTGAGAAAATATAACATATTTTTAAGTATGGCTTTAGATGCTGATTATGATCCTGCAATTGTAAAATATTTAAAAGAAGTGTGTCCAAATATAGATTACAATAATAATCTTATTGGTCATTCAGAATCATTATTGAAACATGCAATAAATGCACGTATGGCAAAGCCTGAAATGATAGAGGCATTATTAGATAATGGTGCAGTTTTAACTGAAAATGATATTTTAGATGGTATTAAATTTGACCATTTGCCTAATAATTTAAAGGATAGAATTCAGTCTATGATTCAGTCTGTACAAAATGTAAATAATACAGGGCAATCTCAAGGACAGGCAAACATTAATCAACCAGTTGTTGATGCAACAACACCTGTAAATAGTACAGCGGGCGTTACTGATCTATATAGCGATTTACTTGATGTTGAAACTTTTAAGAATACGCATGGTCGTAATATAGAGTCAAATAATGTTGCAAAACTTGCAGAAAGAATACAAAGGGCGCAGCATGCTCAAATTTATGCTCGAGATGTATTATCTATGATCGCTGAGCATTATCCACATAAACTTATAGATTTTATAAAGGTATTAGATGCAAGAACATTTGATTTAAGTGGTATACATGGTGATTTGATTCTTAAATGTATAAATAATAAAGAGAATTTCGCCTATGTAGCACAAAGGATGTTTCCAGCAGATGCAACTAGTAAAAAGTTTGAAGAAAAAATGCAGTCACAAATATTAGGTTTATTATTCAATGAATCTAATGCTGACCCTGCAATTGTTGGATACTTAAAAAACAATCATGGAATTGATTTTAACACTAAGCAGGACATATACAGGCATAGCGACTTACCATTAATGTATGCCATGGGAAGAAATAGGGGCAAAATGGTAAGCACATTAATAGAAAATGGGGCAGAAGTTACCAAGACCAAAAACGATATGTTTGGTGCTAAAAGTGCCGAAGAGAATTTAAAGTATATAAGTTTGCCTGATAACGTGCGTAATATTATGATTAATAAAGCAAATCAGGAAAGAGGTGGGGTGCCTAATCCTGCGCAACAGCAGCCACAGCCACAGCCACAACTTAATAAGCATGAGTTTAGAGGATATAGTGGTGGTAAGGTAAGTGGTAAGAAGAAGGATCATATAGCTAAACGTGATCTTGTAAGAAATATTTACCGTAAGTCTAGAGGAGCAAGATGGGGCGTTGGGATTGCTCTTGCTGTAGCATTAGCGGCTGGAGCAAGCTTTATGGGTGCTGCGATGCCTATAGTTGGCGGTCTTGCTGCTGCAGGGTTCTTTGGAACAAGGTTTATAAGCGGGTTAAATGCAGCTAGAAAAGGCGGAAGATTATCTAAGCCAGGCGAATGGTTTAAAGCAATAGGTGATATATTTGGAATGGGTCACAGTATTGGTTATGACGAGCCTACAAATAAAGAGATCAATAAAGTAACCTATAAAGTAAATTCTTTAGATAAGAAACTTAAGAGCGGCAAATCCAAAAAGCATAAACGCGCCCAAGTTACCGGTGAGAATCAAAACAAGGGCAAGTCAAAATAATGCAGATGGGGATTTATCCCCTTCTGTCTACAAAGCTTTATCTATGATGTTTTGAATTTTTACAAAAGTTTCTTCTTTTGCGCCGTCAGTTGAAACAGTTTTTACTCTGTCAGGTACTTTTTTAGCTATTTCTAAAAAATTGTTCTGAATTTTAACAAACTCACTAAGAGACTGATTATCAAAGACATTTGACTCATGTCTTGCTAAGATGCGTTTTGCAGATTCATTAGGATCAAGAGTTAGTAAAAATGTTAAATCTGGGAAAAATCCGCCTTCACGAAACCTTGACGTAGTAAGCTTATGGATTTGCCTAATATTTTGCTCAGGAATAGTGCGTCCTTGATAAGCAATAGTTGAATCAAGGAATCGGTCGCACAAAACAATATGACCATCTTTAAGCGCAGGAATTACAATTTTATCAAGGTGTTCAAGACGTGCTGCCTGAAAAAGCATTAGCTGAACTTCTGGTATGAACTCTTCATGAAGTACTATGTCTCGGATTTTTTCGCAGCCTTTTGTGCCACCAGGTTCGCGTGTTGTTGTAACTTTATAGCCTTTAGATATTAAATATTCTTTTAAAGCTTCCATCTGGGTGGTTTTTCCAGTTCCATCAATACCTTCAAAAGTAATAAATTTCGGGCTTTTTTTATCCATGTGCTATAATTTTATATTTTATTAAATCATGGTTAGCCTAGCCTAGAATACTATAATTATCAAGAGCTTAAGTATAAATAGCAATTTAAGGCGTAAAAAAACTTTGTAATAAGCTTGTCAAAGTGGCAAATTTAGTGTATTAAATACTCCAAAAACTCAAGTTTTTCTATGGCAAACCGTATCGAAAAATTGCTAGCCGAAAAGGGCATAAAGCTAACAGGTCAGCGCAAAATTATAGCAAAAGTTATCAGTGAATCCGATGATCATCCTGATGTAGAGGAGTTAAGAAGAAGAGCTGCGGCTAAAGACCCAAATATTAGTATAGCTACTGTTTACAGGGCAGTTAAGCTTTTTGAGGATTTAAGTCTAATTGAAAGACATGATTTTAGAGATGGTAGATCAAGATATGAGGCAATCCATGAAGAGCATCATGATCACTTGATAGATTTGGCATCTGGTAAGGTTATAGAATTTAAAAACGAGCAGATAGAAAAAATACAGGAAATAATCGCTAAAGAGCTTGGATATAAGCTGGTGGATCATAGACTAGAGCTTTACTGCGTGCCACTTGAAGAAGAAAATAACTAATAAGCAAAATAAAAGAAAATTCCCGGAGGAAGGAAGAAAGATGAAAAATCTACACATCATTACTTATGGCTGCCAAATGAATGTTTATGATTCGGTTAAAATGGCCGAGCTTCTTGCGCCGTACGGTTATACTCAAACAGAAAATATGGAAGACTCCGACCTCATTATTTTAAATACCTGTAATATAAGAGAAAAGGCAGCTGAAAAAGTATACTCAGAGCTTGGAAGAATTAAAAAAATTAAAGATAAGCACGAATCAGCAGGTCGTAAAATGTTTATTGCCGTTGCAGGTTGCGTGAGTCAGGCTGAAGGCGATGAGATTTTTAAACGCGCCCCACAGGTAGATATTGTGGTGGGTCCTCAGTCATATACAACATTACCTGATTTATTAAGTAAAGTAAGCCGTGATGAGATAAAGCATGCAATTAACCTTGATTTTGTATCAGAAGATAAGTTTGATAGTCTGCCTGAGGAAACTAATTCTCAAGGGGTTAGCGCATTTTTATCAATTCAGGAAGGTTGTGATAAGTTTTGTACATTCTGCGTTGTTCCTTATACAAGGGGTGCTGAGTTTTCCAGACCAATTAGCGATGTTTACAGAGAAGCTGTAAAACTTGCAGAACTTGGTGCTAAAGAAATTACACTACTTGGTCAAAACGTTACAGCTTATCACGGAGCATCTCCAGAAGGGGAAAAGACTATCGCTGACTTAATTAGAATCATTGCAAAAATTGATGGTATTGAAAGAATTAGATATATGACGTCGCATCCACGAGATATGACGGATGAAATAATTGATCTACACGGAAGTGAGCCAAAGCTTATGCCATTTTTGCATTTACCAATTCAGTCAGGTTCAAATAATGTTTTAAGAGCTATGAATAGAAAGCATACTGCTGAAGATTACTTAAGAATTATTGAGAAGTTCCGCAAAGCACGCCCTGATATGGCATTTTCTTCTGACTTTATCGTAGGCTTCCCTGGTGAGACAGATCAGGATTTTGAAGATACGATGGAACTGGTTAGAAAAGTTGGTTTTTCACAGTGTTATTCGTTCAAATATTCAATTCGCCCTGGAACTCCTGCTGCCAATAAAGAAGAGCAGGTGCCAGAAGATGTTAAAACTGAAAGGCTAGCGAGGCTTCAGGCGCTTCTTGCAAGCCAGCAAACTGAGTTTAATCAAAGTACTATTGGTAAAACAGTAGCGGTATTATTTGATAAAAAAGGAAAATATGAGGGGCAGGTAATAGGTCGCAGCCCTTATATGCAATCTGTACATCTTGCAGGACATCCAGAATTACTTGGTAAGATTGCAAATGTAAAGCTTGTATCAATGTTTACATACTCAATTGCGGCAGAACTTGAGGAAGAATTGGCGTAAATTATGTACAAAGAATATTACGATAATTTTACTTTAGATATTACTAAAAACTATCCTTTAGTTTCAAGGGTAATTCAAAATTACCTGAAGGAACTTCATGGGATTACTGAAACAGTTGTACGTTTTACACTTTTAAGAAGGGTAGAGCATGTAAATATTTCTTTAGTTTTATGTGATGATAAATTTATCCAAAATCTAAATAATATTTATCGTAATAAAAATAAGCCAACCAATGTACTTTCCTTTCCCCAATTTGAACATGTTTCTTATCAAAATGTGGTGAAGCTTGCTAAAGACGGAGAGCTTAATATTGGTGACATTATAATTTCAGTTGAAACGGTAATAAGGGAAGCAAAAGAGCAAAATATTACCAGACTAAACCACTTTTTGCATATGTATGTGCATGGTTTGCTTCATCTTATTGGATATGACCATATGCTAGATAGCGATGCAGAAGTTATGGAAAAATTAGAAACAAAAATACTAGGAACTATTGGATACGTACCGTACGATCCAACGGTAAATAGAAATTCAGAAGAAGGTTATTATGAATAAACAAACAAAATTATTAGCAGAAGAATTAGCGCAATTAATTGATAGTGAAAAAGGTGAGCAAATCGAAATTATCGACTTAGCTGGTAAAACTGATATTGCCGACTACATGATTGTAGCTTCAGGTCTTAACAGAAGACACGTTGGTGCAATGGGCGAAAAAATTGCTAAATTCATGAAGGATGAAAAAAATCAGGTTGTAACAGTTGAAGGCTTAGAAAATGCTGAGTGGGTTTTAATTGACTGTTTAGATGTAATCATCCATGTATTCCAGCCAGAAATTCGTGACCAGTATCAGATTGAGCAGCTTTGGAATATTCAGTTAGAAAGAGAATAGAATTACCAGCAAAAACTAGTTATGCAATAATTCTAATAAATCAGGAATAAAGTGTATCTAGCGGTCATTGCGAGCAAAATGAAGTTTTGCGTGGCAAATCCAGAACAACATAAGTGGATTGCCACAGGGTGCTTTGCATCCCTCGCAATGACCGTAACCGAAATTTTGAACCTATTCAGCAATGACACAATTATTGTAAAAGATTATTAGGATAAATACATAGTATTTCGCAGTAATCCATATTTTTTAAAATCTATATGAAAATAAAAATACTATCAGTCGGCAAAATAGCAAAGTCATCATCAGAAGATTTATTATTACAGGAATACGTCAAAAGAACTAAATGGAAGATAAATATTATTGAGATTCCTGACTCTCAAAAGGAAAACAAAAAACTTGATGATGCTTCCAGAATTCTTGCAGAGATAAACAAGGATGATTTCGTTATTGCTCTTGATGAGCGTGGAGATAATTTATCATCTATGCAATTTAAAGAAATTCTTGCAAAAAATTTAGATATTGGCAAAGAAATCGTGTTTATTATTGGCGGCGCTGATGGTTTAGACGAAAGTGTAAGGCAGCGTGCTAATAAACTTATTTCATTTGGAAAAATGACAATTCCACACAAACTGGTGAGAGTATTACTTGCAGAACAAATTTATAGAGCTTATAGTATCATTACGAATCATCCATATCACCGTGAGTAGAAAATATGTCAAAGCATACCGTAAAATCATATGATGCTGAGCTTGAAAGTTTAAGATCTTCCTTAATCGAAATGCTGGGTCATGCATCTCAGGAAGTAGATATTTCATTAAAATGCTGGCATACGCCTGATGTGTCATTTGTAGCCGAAGCAAGGGAGCTTGATAAAAAGGTAAATGCAATTGATCAGCAGATAGAGCAAAAAGCTACAAGCTTACTGGCACTGAGGCAACCTATGGGTATTGACCTTAGAATGATTGTATCTGCTCTAAAGCTGGTGGTACTGATTGAAAGAATAGGCGACCTTGCTAAAAACACAGCGAAACGTGCATGTAATTATAATGATCCCGTTGATAGTGACCTTAAAGAAGAGTTTACAACCATTATTAACAAGATTCTGCAAATGTCTGTTTCTACAGAAAACTTGTTGAAATTGGAAGAAGTTGATACAAATTGCCAGGCAGCATTTGACTTTGATGACGAAATTGATATTCTAACGAAACTTTTAATACAAAAGACTACTGCGAAAATCTCTGCAACACAGGACAAGCTTTTAATTGAGATATATCTCAACTTTATTTTTGCTATAAAAAATATTGAGAGAATAGGTGATTGTCTGACTAAAATCGCACGAATTATGTATTATATTAAAACAGGTGATAGGATGCCTAAGCATCATTATCGAGGTAATATGGAGGAGCATTAATGCAAAAAGTTTTGTTATGTATTCTGGATGGATTTGGTTTAGCGCCAAGCTCAAAGGATAACGCCATAACTTCTGCAGAAACTCCTTTTTTCGATGAAGCATTTAGTAAATATCCATATGCCCGCATTAGTACTTCAGGGCTTGATGTAGGGCTGCCTGAAGGACAAATGGGTAATTCTGAAGTTGGTCATATGAGTATTGGTAGCGGCAGAATTATTCTGCAGGATCTGCCTAAAATCAATGATGCTATAGAAACAGGTAGCGTCAAAGGCAATAAAGTTATTAAGCAAATTATTGAAAAATATACGGGATCTGAAAATTCATTCCATTTAATGGGGCTTTTATCAGATGGTGGGGTGCATTCTCACCAGGATCATATGATTTATATTGCTAAATATTTAGCAGAGCAAAAAGTGGATGTTAAAATCCATGCTTTTTTAGATGGTCGTGATACTCCACCACAAAGTGCTAAAATATATTTAGAAAACTTACAAAAGCAAATCCAATCTTTTAATAATATTTCGATTGCAACAATTGCAGGGCGTTATTACGCAATGGACAGGGATAAACGCTGGGATAGAGTAGAAAAAGCATATAATGCCATTGTATTGTCAAGTGGTGATATAGCAGAAAACGCATTGGATGTTTTAGAAAATTCTTATAGAAATCAGGTTCTTGATGAGTTTGTAATTCCTACGGTGATAGGTAATTATAAAGGTATCCAGGATGGTGACGGATTCTTATTTACAAACTTTAGAGCAGACAGGGCAAGACAGCTTAGCCATGCGCTTATAGATCAGGCTTTTGATAAATTTGAAAGAAAGAAAGTAATAAATTTTGGCTTGAAGTCAGGTATGATGGAATACTCAGATTTACTAGCAAAATCAATGGATTCCGTATTTCCTAATGAAGAGGTTTTAAATACACTCCCACAGGTACTTGCGGATAATAATTTAAAGCAGCTGAGAATAGCTGAAACCGAAAAATATGCTCATGTGACATTTTTTTTCAATGGTGGGGTTGAAAAAGTACTGCCGGGTGAAGACAGGGTGTTAATTCCATCTCCTAAAGTTGCAACCTATGATGAAATTCCTGAAATGTCAGCTTATGATCTTACAGAAAAGCTTGTAGATGAAATTGAAACTGAAAAATATGATTTTATTGCTGTAAATTATGCAAACTGTGACATGGTTGGTCATACTGGTAATTTCAAAGCATCAGTTGAAGCAGTAGAGACTATTGATAAATGTGTAAAAGATCTGTCAGAAGCAGCGCTAAAACATGATTATATTATGCTTATTACAGCAGACCACGGAAATGTTGAACAGATGGAAAACGGTGAACAAGCGCATACGTCACATACGCTAAACCCTGTGCCTCTTATTATTTTGACAAAAGATAAAAAAATAGGTAGTTTCGGTATTCAAGATGGTAGGCTATGTGATGTTGCGCCAACTATATTAGAAATTATGAATATTAAAACACCAGTAGAGATGACAGGAAAGTCTTTGCTGATCAGGGGAAGCTAACTAAATGTCTAAAAGATATAAAAAGGTAATATCAGAAAACGTGAAATCATTGCTGTTTGCAGTGATTGCTGCCCTTTTTATACGTTCATTTGTTATCGAGCCGTTTAAAATTCCGTCGCCTTCCATGAAACCTACATTGCTTATTGGCGATTTTATTTTTGTACTTAAATATCCATATGGTTACAGTAGGCACTCTTTGCCGTTTGCGCCAAAATTATTTGAAGGTAGAGTTTTTGAGTCTTCTCCTGAAAGAGGGGACGTTATAGTATTTAAATTCCCTAAAAATGATAATGTTTACTTTATTAAACGTGTTATAGGTTTGCCTGGTGATCGTATTCAAATGAGAGACGGCTTATTATATGTTAATGATCAAAAAGTTCCAAGAGAGTACATAGGAAAATATTCTGACGAAGAATATGCAGATGTACAGGTTTTCAAGGAAACAATTGGGGAGAAGTCTTTTGAGACTCTAGATTTAGACCCCGATGGACCACTTGATAATACAAGAGAGTTTTCGGTTCCACCAGAGCATTATTTCTTTGTGGGAGATAACCGTGATGCCTCAAACGACAGCCGAAGAGATGTTGGGTTTGTACCTAGTGAAAATTTAGTAGGTAAGGCCAAAATTGTTTTCTTCTCAATTTCAGGATCTTTCTGGCATATTTGGGAATGGCCAAAATCGATCAGATTTAAAAGGTTGTTGAGTATTATAGATTAATTTAGGGTATAAAATAATATTAAGGGTGCAACTTTACAAGTTAGATAAGGCTAAAAAAATCTATGCAAAAAGTAGAAAACTGGGCTAAAGAAGTATTAAAAGTAGATTTTGCTGATATTGATTCTTTAGTGATCGCACTAACCCACGCCAGCGTTGGAAGTATGCAGCAGGGTGTTAAAAACTATGAAAAACTAGAATTTCTAGGTGATAGTGTACTTAACTTAGTTGTTACCCATAAATTAATTAATCGCTTCCCTGATGAATCTGAGGGTGATTTAGCAAGGCGTCGTGCTGCTCTTGTTAATACTGAAACTCTATATAAAATTGCGAAAAAATTGAAAGTAGATGAAATGATAATACTTTCAACAAGTGAAGAGAAATGCGGTGGCCGACAAAATAAGCGTAACCTTGAAAATGCTTTAGAGGCAGTAATTGGTGCAATATACCTTGATAATGGATTTGCCGTAGCTAAAGCAATGGTAGAGCAATTGTTTGTTGATGAAGTAATTCAAAATAGTGTCCCTCCAAGAGATTCCAAAACATTACTTCAGGAAGTGGTTCAAAAAATGGGCTTGCCTATACCGCAATATAGCATTGTATCTAAGTCAGGACCCGATCACGACCCTGAGTTTGAAATACAGCTTGTTGTTGATAACCAATCGCCTGTTATTGTTAAAGCAAAATCACGCAAAATTGGCGAAAAAATGACAGCGGAAATTATGTTAAGACGCCTAGGTGCTATATAAAAACCTATTTAACACTTGACTAAGGGTTAAATGAATAATATTTATACACAACTTTATAATTAATTTTTAAGTATAAATATGGCAACGAACTTTTTAACATTTTATGTACCAGACAGAGACTATCATTATAAAAAATTAGAAGAATTTATAGCAGATCCAACTTATACTCACTTAAGTTTTGGTAAGGGGGTGTTCTATTCATCAGGTACTATCGCAGATTGGCTATCGGGATATTTAAAATCTTTTGTCAGTTTCTGCTTTATAAGTACTATTATAATATTACAATGTATCTTTGAACCAAGAAATCTTAATATTCGTGATTTATTGTACTCAAGAAATTATGAAGATAAAAATTCCATGAAGTGGCTGGATAAAATCATTTTTAAATATGAATATGACCATGCTAATGTAGATTTTAGTAATCTAAAGTTTTCAGGAAAAGAGGTCGTAGCATTTCTAAATGATTATTATAAATCAGGTGTAAATGAACATTATCAAAGAGAATCTGTTAAAAATTTATTTGAGCATAAATACTTAGACGCTGATATTTTAACAACTCATGACAAAATTGATGTAAATACGCCATATGCTGCAATTCTTGATATTGATTATGGTTACTAAGTTTAATTAAAATAAGAAAAATTTATGTTGGAAAATTATATGAAAGCATCTGTAGTAGAAAAGCCGTTATTTAATAATGCACTTGCTGAAAATACAGGGAAATCAGGGCTACATCAGGCTGTAATTTTTGATAATTTTCATGAAACACTTTACTTGCTGGAAAGCGGAACAAATCCTGATATTTTAGACAGGCTACCTGTTCCAAATAATTTAGATAAATTTTACCAGGAAACACCAATGTTTGCTGCTGCTCGTAATAATAGTTTTAGGTCGGCTTATTTACTAATTTCAAAAAAAGCAAATTTATTGGTTACTAACGAACAAGGCTACAGTTTATTAGATATAGCAACCATTTACGGTAGTCATTTTATTGTTGCTATGCTTCTGATAAATGGTATGACGCCATCAAAACATAAATGTGAGACACGTAATAAAGAATTAGTTAATTATTTTAACTTAGCAGAAGATGTTGATGTTATATTAGACTTAGTCATTCAATATAATCAAAAGCTTTTACCTGATTTTAAGCATCTAAATTTATCATGTAGGATGAAAATAGAAATGCGAGAAAATTTTTTGGGTAATTTTGAAAACGAAATCACTCCTGAGCATGGATATTTACTAAGTGGCAATGTGATATATGATGCAGTTATTAAAAACAAATTAAAGCAATATATTCAAGGCTTATCTTTAGAGAAGTAATTAGTATGAAAAAAAGAATAATTAATAATTTAGTAAAAAAAGGAATTATAATGCCAATCAATAGTGTTGATGAAAAGGGTTTTGTACCATTACATTATGAAGTAATAAATAATAATATAGAAGCAGTCAAAAGTTTAATAAAAGCTGGTGCGGATGTCAATATCGAATCAAAAGGGGGTTTTGCTGCCTTGCATTATGCTGCATATAATAACTTATATGAAATTGCACTAATTTTAATACAAAATGCTGCTAAAATTGATAGACCTAATTATGCTGGCTATAGACCGATTGATTTAGCTGTTGTCACAGGTAATATTGAATTGGTATTAGTGTTATTATTAAATGGGGCAAAAAAATCTAATTTTGTTGGTTCAAATGATGAAGTTAACTGTCTAATGAAAAGTAAAAATATCATCGAGACTGCATTCAATAAATTCATGGAAATCAATATACAAAAGGCAGAAGAAATGGTCGAAAATATATATACATGGGCAGAAAAAGTTAGATATGCCAATATAATGAGTACAAAGGAAAAGTTACTTACATCTGAAAATGGGTTTATTGTAAGTGGCAATCAGAACCTTGATAATTATATAGATTTTCAAGTAAAATATGCATTGGCTGATTCTATTTTTAAACAACGTATTTCTATGCAAAATAAATAAAACTACATACCCAGACCTTGACCACCTTTCGATGTATTGTGCTGGTCAAGTTGTCTGTGGTAATCTTTATGCAAATTATCCATATCTTTAGCAAATGATTTATCAATATTTTGTGTTTTAGCTTCATGCTTCATGGCATATTGAAGCCCACCTATTACCATGTTATTAATAAAGTTTTCTAAAGCGGTTTCACCTGCAATAGCTTGAGGATGTATAAATTTATAGAATTCGTAGATTGCCATTTCTAAAAGGTGCTTTTTGTGTTCTTTAGAAGCACGTTTCTGCTCTTTTGTAAGCATTCTATCATCATCTTTAAGTAAGTCTTCGTGTTTCTCACGAAACTTTTTATGTATCATGCCGATTAAGAGTTTGACAACGTCTTCACCTTCAACATTTTTGCCTTCTTGTCGAAGTTTGTTAACTATTTTATTGATTTCCTGCTCTAAATCTACGCGTTCCTGAACGTTTAAGATGCTTAAGCCATGGTCTATACCACGCTCTGACAATTCCTGAAGAATTTTATCTATCATAATAATAATAGCATTCTCATGCTCTTTAGAGTCGCTATTATTAAGGATTTCCATTATTTCGGTGAGGGCAGCTTTATCATAATCGGGGAATTTTTCTGATACTTTAGCGAAGAATAGTTCATCTTTTCTATTGTTATCAGACATTTTTATCCTCTACAATCTTGCCGATGAGCGGAACCACTTCGGCGGTTATTAATAAGATCCTCAACAAACCTTTTTGTTTGAGGTGGGTGCCATATTGTAGTGCCAACAGCATCTACAAGGGACAGCTCCCATAAAAAAATCATAGGTCTCGGGAAATACTTACACAACCTACCAAGCAGCCCCAAAACTATGTATACATTTTATCTAGCTTTTCTGCAAGGTTTTCTATGTACTCAGCCATAATTTCTGCAGATTTATTTAAGCTATCACCGTCAGTATCACCAAATTTCACTTTATCTTTCAATATGTTATCCAGATCTCTTATCTTATCTTCCATTAAAATGCCAGCCATAACAAAAAGCATGCTGTCACTGGCGCGTGGCATAGCCTTAGATAATTCTGTTAGGCGGCTATCAAATTTTTTAGCAAGTTCAAGTAATTGTTCTTCTTCACCATCACCGCAAGAAAGGTTGTAATTTGACCCTTTAATTTTTACACTGACTATGCTCATTTTTTTCTCGCTGCTATAAGTAAATCTAATTGTTTGATTGAATTGGAAATTTCACATGCAATTTCCTGGCGCTCACTCTTTTCATACTCAATTTGCGATTCTAGCTCTTCTACGCGCTCTTTAAGAAGTTGATTTTCTTCTTGTAACCTTACTAGTTCGTCAGATGCTGATAGTTGACCTTTTTTAAATGAGGTTGCTATTATTTTTTCGATAGTTGTCTCAAGCGCCCCTAGCGCCTTAACCAACCTGTTTTCTTCTAAAATAATATTATCAGACATAATTTTTACCTTTAAATGAATCGCTCTTTAGAAAGATTGGTAAGTCCTTCTATAAGTTTTTTTATTTTATCTTTGGCTTTAACTTTAATATTAATATTTTTCTCGTTATTTTCAATACAATATTCTACCTGTTTAATACTTGATAAATCAATATACCCAATATTAGATAAATCAATTGTAATATTTGACTGATTTAAATTTGTAAATTTACTGGTAAATATATTATCAAAATTTGAAAAAGTTAAATCACCTGTTAACTGAAGGGTTTGTCCTTCAATTTTTGAGTACGACTTTTCTTTAAAATGCTTTAGGTTTAGTAGTAAAATTGTAGCCATACCTGAAGCTACGCCAATTATCATGTCTGTAGTGGCAGTAAGTACAATAGTTACGATTAATGCAATACTATCTTCCTTAAGTCCTGACTTTAGAACAGTTTTAATTTCTTTGATTTCTATCATATTGATTGCGGTGTTTATTAGAACGGCAGATAACGCAGCCATTGGAATGTCATCTATAATATGTGCAAATGTGAGGACATATAAAGTTACTAATAAAGAGCAAATCATGGATGATATTGGTGATTTTGCCCCAGACTTAATATTTGTCGCAGTTCTTGCAATAGCTCCAGTTGCGGGCATTCCCTGGAAAAGACTGGAAATGAAATTTGCAAATCCTATGCCGAATAATTCACTGTTAGAATCATGTTTTGTCCCAGCTAAGCTATCCGCCATTCTAGCCGATAATAAAGACTCAAGAGAAGCAAGTAATGCTACCATAAAAGCTGATGGCAGAAGTTGCACGATCATATTACTATCTGTTATTATTAAGTTTCCTGAGAAATCTGGCAGTTTATTAGGTATGCCAGATATTTTTATACCGTTTTCTATAAATGAGAATGTACTTTCAATAGTTTTAATATCATATCCATTTTTAATGGCGATATAGCTGATAATGCTAGTTATAAAAATTGCCCCAACAATTGAAGGAAGCTTTTGTAAAACTATAAAAGGTATTCGATGCCAAAATCTGATTAACAATAAGGTAGTAAGTCCAATTGTCATATCAGCTAAGCTTATAGTATTTATATTACTCAATAAAGTTTTCAGTCGGTAATATAAGTATCCATCAAACTTAGGTAAGTTAAATCCTAAGAAATCTTTTAATGATATTACAAAAATAACAATAGCTATGCCAGTAGTAAAACCTAAGACTATGCTGTGCGGCATATATTTCATATATTTGCCTAGCCTAAATACCGACATAAATATTACAATAATTCCAGCCATAAATTGTGAAGTGATTAACCCTTCAATTCCATATTTCGTATATATCGGAGCAAGAATTGCTACAAATGCTGCTGTAGGACCGCTAACCTGTGTTTTAGAGCCGCCAAGTAAGGCTGCAAAAAATCCTGCAACCATAGCTGTGTAAACGCCATAAGAAGGATTAAGTCCAACTGCTATTGCGAGCGCCATAGCGAGAGGGAGAGAAACCAGTGATACAACTAATCCTGAAATAGCATCGGACTTAAAATCCTTAAGATTGTATCCGGATTTTAAACTCTTAATTAATGCTGTACCAAATTCAATTTTCACCATTTTTATTACTTGCAAGATTACTAAACAGCTGTATTCTGTACATATTTAAAATATAATAATATAGTTAAGAGTTTAATACAATAAAATGTTAAGTTTTTTAAAAATTTTGAACGAAATTTTCCCCCTTGTTACCTTTTTTGTTCTATATAAAACATACGATATGATAATCGCAACGATGGGTATTTCAATTGCTTCAGTTGTTTCATTGCTAATCAATTATAAAATTGAAAAAAAGATGAATATAGTACCGTTAATATCTACTGCAATGTTAATAGGTATTGCTCTGTTCTCATATTTAAGTAATGACCCAAATTTAATAAAACTCAAACCAACATTTTTAAATCTTTTATTTGCTATCGCTTTGTTAGTAGGAATAGTTAAAGGTAAAGGATTTATAAAGTATTTATTTGGGTCTGCTTTTGAAATGAGCGAAGAGCAGTGGATTGCTCTTTCTAAAAGATGGATGATGTTTTTTATAACTATGGCTGTAGCGAATGAAATTGTTTGGAGAAATTTTGATGAAAATATATGGGTTAATTTTAAAGTCTTTGGAATGTTGCCAATGACGATTGCTTTTGCAGCAAGTCAAATGCCATATATTATGAAAAATTCAAAAAACAAGCTGGAGCAAAGTAGTTAATGATATTAGATTTATTTGCGGATATAATTTTAAAAACAACTAAAGAAATTTTTATAGTACCTGCATGTGCGGTAGGATATTTGGCATTAAATAAAAGAATATTTGCTAATATCATAATGCTTATAACTTTTACAATGGTATATAACACTTTCTTAAAATATCAGTTTAAAGTACCGCTTTCATTTAAAGACGGATATGCATTCCCAAGTGGTCACATGCACTTTGCCTTTATTTTCTGGACAGCTCTGGCAGTGCAATATAAAAATAAGTTACTCAAAGCTGTGGCATTTTTAATGATTGCATTAGTTGGGTGCTGCTTAGTATATAAAGGTTATCATTCCATTGTTGATGTATTAGCATCAATTGGATTTGGTGGAATTACGATAATACTATTTAAAATTTACAATACTAGTTTTAAAGGGGCAACTTCCTCGGTTATTATGGGGATAGTGCTAATATTTATAGCAATAATGCTCAGCTATAGCATGAAGGAGTTCCAAAGTCATTTATATGTAGCATTCGGTGCATTATTTGGCGCTACAATTGGTTATTATCTGAATATAAGCTCAAATTTACATGTAAAATCGACAGTGATTAAGCTTGTAATAGGCGGCGCAGGTATTGTAACCTTTGCAATGATTTATACAATATTACCAGCTGCAATGCAATCTGGATGGGGCAAGTTTGCGCTATTCTTTATTTTAAATTTATGGATTACTTTCTTGGCTGAGAAGACAGCTAAAGTTTGTTTAAGATAGTGCATAGGTTTCATATTATCGCTGACAGTCATTGCTGTAGAAGTTCGTAGTATCGGTGACGGAATTTGCCGCTTGTCATTGCTGCATAGGTTCAGAGTTTCGGTTACGGTCATTGCGAGGAATGCAGCGCATTCCGTGGCAATCCATTTCAGGTTCAAGTTTTTCTGGATCAACCATGTTTAGCAATATTAATAAATATCATGCAATCATTACTTAGGAATTGTATATGCAACAAATCCATCAACTGTTTCTAGTACCTGAATGTTTCTATCATATTTGTGCGCAAGCGTAGTATCACGTACTGTATAAACCGCATAATCCCTTGAAAGATCGGTAGAATCAAGATCTAAGTTAAAGTCACCACACATTATAACTGAGCTAATGTCACTATAGTTTTCAGCAGATTCGATGATGCTTCTAATATCGGTAACTGAATTGAAAAATTCCCTCGACATGGGTTCGTGCCAGTAGAAATGAGCATTAATCAAAGCAAATTTCGTTTGTTTTTCTAGATTTTGAATTTCAAAATATTGGTAATTATTATTTTGTTCAATAAGCTCAATATTATCCTGAAAATCTGATGTAATATTTTGAGCAGAAAATCTTTCTTTATCAAAAACTAAAAAATTTCCCTGAGGAAGATTTAAAAAGTCTTTATGTATCCTGTACTGGTGCTTAGTAGCATTTAAATTCTCTTCTAATAAATCCATAAAATAATATATGTCTTCACTAGATTTAGGCATTTCTTGTAAGGTTAAAATACCTATATTATGTTGCTCAGCAAAATCTGCGATTTCTTTAGCTACATATTTTAATCTAATATGATATTCGTCGGAGCTTTCAATAATTCCAAAGCCATTGTTAAAATACTGATTGCGTTGATTAAATCTGCCCTGAACCAAAATATTCCATGTAAATATATTGCCAGCGATTTGATGTGTGTTATAAACTAGCGGCGTATGATCTGATAATGTAAGTAAAGGACTATATGATTTGGGATAAGGGTACATTTCTTATTAAATTAACTTTTTCTAATGTTAAAATTTAAGTATATACTTATATAAGTTTTTTGACCGCTTGTATAGTAAAACTTTGTTTTATTTTAGCATAAATTTATGATAAAATCTGGTGAAGGGCAGATAAAATAAGTAGTTTGAATGGTTAGTATATATCACTTAACAGACAAAGATCCAATTTTAGAGGGTGATGAACTTTACCCCGAGCTAGAGCTTTTGGCTCAGGCTATTGTAAAATCTGGTCGTCTTAGAATTGATGCAAATCCTGCTTCAAACTGTATAAAGCTTACTATTCCAGAGCTATACATTACTCTGGCATTCTCAGTTAGAGAAATTAATGATGCAGCACTTATAAAGCGTACACAAAAATTTATTTATAATTTATGGTTTCGTAAATTTGGGAATAAAGACAGAGCGCTTGCAAAAACCCAGCAAACTATTGTTTTACTTAAAAAAGAGATAGATAAACTAGTTCCTTTAGATCCTAGTATTGAGATCAAAATTGCCAGAATTCTTGCCCAGACTATTCACCCAGTTGTACTTCAGCTTATTCTGATTGATGGAGTTGAATTTTTTGTAACTTATGGACATTCAATTGGCGAGATGCTTGATATTCCAACATGGAAGTCTTCTGGTGATAATTCTGGTATGCAGTCAACAGACGGAATAGATAGTGCGATTTTTATATCGTGCGGGGGAGATCCATTAGGTGAAACAGATAAAGAAAACCCAACATTTGGTGATGGAAAGCCAGCTTTAGCAAGAATGATGATTATTGGCGCTCAGGAAATGGGGCATTTTTCAGACATTAAGCGTGATAATATTGGAAGGCAAATCGGCAGGTATTCAGCATTTGCTTTTGGCTCAAGACCTGATCCTAAAGTATCGGAAATGAGAAGACGCGACATACAACATGTGAAGGACTTAGAAAGAAAGCTGAAGATTATTGGTTTAGATAAGCTGTTAGAAGCAGAAAAAAATTATAAGTTTTTTATAAAAGTAAAAAAAGGCTGGATTACCATATTTTTCTCATGGTTAATATATCAATTCCGCAGAATGAAGTTTTGCTTAAAGGCAAGTACTGTTAAACTTAATGTTATTGATAAATTTATGGTCAAGCATAAGTTTGCCGCACATCTAATAGACACAATGATAAGTGATATGCTATTTAACCTCGAACCAAAGGCAGATGTATACTCTAGAAGCAATAAGCAAGAGGAAGAGGCTATTGCCTGCGTAGAGGCTTTAGCACGGGTTCCACAGCAGGTTATAAAGTGGGGTAAAAACGAAACACGGCTATTTACACCCAATTTATACAAATATTATTACTCCGAGGTGATCCCTGGTTGTATTAGAGCATTTGAAACGCTAGCAAACCGTAAATATCGTAATAAAATTACCCTTCCAAGATTTTATTACTTGAAAAAGTTCAAAAATTACATTAAAAAACTTCTATCCAAAAAACGTATAAAACTCTGAAAAATATACAGTTTCCCAATTAAATCGTCATTGTACTTAATTTATATTGCAAAAAAGTTAAAATTATGTTAATAACTTTGTTGGTTTAACATTACAAAGTGCTATTATTATGCTCGGTCAAAGTATTTATAAACTTTCATATTTTGATTATCTTAACAATTTATCGGATGAAGATTTAATGATTCATCTAAGAAATTTAGATAAGAATCAAATTGTTTCGATTAGATCAATTGTAAAACATAATGCGTATACTCAATTATCACTTAACGATGCTATGATTGCGGTTAGTTTGCGTCACAATTATTATGGAATTATTAGAAATATTAATAATATTGGTCTTGTAATACCAGCATATATTGAAAATATTAATATAGGTAAATTTATAGCTAAATATGCTGATATGAACTTTGTGCTTTGTCAAATAATCAGTAATTCAGAAATTTCTTTCACTACGAATTTGTATCTTGAGATACCAGAGCTTATTAAACGTGAGAATAATACAAGTAAATTATCTGAGATGGTATATAGACTATTACAAAATCAATATGTTATTGATGGGATGCTAAAATACGATGTTATGGTTGCCGAAATGTTATTTGTAGCAATAACTAAAGCTAACTATGAATTAATTGGTAGAATATTAGAAATAAGGCCAGACTTTGCTCATAAAGAGATATATAACAAACATTCATTTTTAGTGGCGTTAATAAGGGATGAAAGAATTAATCCAGTATTTCTTCAGCATTGTATTAAAAAGTACAACTTAAATATTAACCAGCCAACTTTTAGCAAAGATTACCCTATTTACTATGCAGCAGAAAGTGCTGATAAGGACAAATTATTAGCTTTACTGGCTAATGGCGCTAATCCAGATGTTATTTCTTTAACAACAAATAAGCCAGTTATTAAAACAATTTTGCAGAACTTTAATATTGAGTTTGTAAAAACTTTAAAACGCTATAATTTTAACATATTTTATCACCTTAGTGGTTTTAATGGATTTAAACCTGTTTTTAGCGCAATAATCGTTAACAAAGGCGATAATAAAGAATATGTGGCTATGGATTTATTAAAAGATAATCAAGAGCTTGAAAAAGCTCGCAGTTTATACAGGATGCACCATGCACTTGGTAATAAGCTTGTTTATCATGATGATTCTGGTAATTACGCAAAAATTTCTAAGGATTGGTTAATTTGGTCAATACGAAAATTTTCTAAGAGAAACCCCAGAGACTTGATGTTTATAAAGTCCAAATTAAAGGATTTAGTAACATTTGTACGAAATATTGATGATTTTATTATAGAAAATTTAAATAAGAAAAATAACAATTATTGTATTGATATTCCAGGGCATGCTCTATACATAGCTGTTGATAAAATATCATGTGATGGATTTCATATAACTTTTTTAGACAAAGGTATGCTTGCGTTGCACCATGAGCAATTTACAGACCGTGTATATCTGCCTTATATGGAAATGAATAAAGCAAATACTATAAGTTTTTTAAATAAGTTAAAAAATTCTACAAAACAAGAAAGGCAGTTATTAGTAGAAAATGCTATTAAAAATGAAACTTATTATAATGATAATCTTGAGAATTTTAAATATGAACCTCATCATTTCCCTAAGAAGCTTTTAAAGCCGACATGTAGTTACTCAAATTTAAAGTTAGTAGTCAGGCACTATTTGACGCAGGAATTCGGTATTGATCTTGGTACTAATATTTATAGATACATTATCTTACGTACAAGGTATTACGAGGCGCTCTGCATGGATTATGAGAGGGTTTCTAAAGATGCTAATATAGACGAGAATTTAATCAGATCTTCTGCTATTGACGCTGTTAGTAATTATGAAAGTAAAACTATGCCTCTAGATGTAAGTTTTACAGAGAAAGAAGAGAACTTTAGAGCAAATAGATCTCGCTATTCTCAGTCTGGTATAAATTAAAAAAGCGGCTTAATAGCCGCTTTTTTAAAATCTTTAAAAAGGTTATGTATTACATACCGCTTTTGAAGATGCTACCAATGCTGTTTTTAACAGGAGCTGGCTTCATGAAAGATGAAGTTTTAAGTGCGTCTAAAGCGCTTAATCCTGTTGTAGCTTTTTTAGCAGCTGGTTTTTTGATTTTTGTTACAGACTTTTTGAGTGGTGTAACTTTTTTAGCTTTTTTAACAGTTACTTTTTTAGCAACTACTTTTTTAGCAGCAGGTTTCTTAGCTACTACTTTTTTAGCTACTTTTTTAGCTGTTGTTTTTTTAGCTACTTTTTTAACTGTTTTCTTAGCAGTAGCTTTTTTAGCTACTTTTTTAACAGTCTTTTTAGCTGTTGTTTTTTTAGCTACTTTTTTAGCAGCTGGCTTTTTAACCGCTACTTTTTTAGCTGTTGTTTTTTTAGCTACTTTTTTAACTGTTTTCTTAGCAGTAGCTTTTTTAGCTGTTGTTTTCTTAGCTACTTTCTTTTTAGCTGGAGCTTTTTTAGCTTTTTTAGCTTTAGCAGCTTTAGCGGCTTTAGCAGCTTTTTCCATTTTTTTCATTTCTGCAGCAGCATCAATAGAAGTTCTACCAGCAGATTTATTGCCTGTGAGCATTACTTTTTTAACTAATTTAGATTTAACTAAAATAGCAACTAAAGCTTTAACGCCTTCTTTTGTAATTGTATTGTGAGATAAATCAACAACGTCAACGTTCATTTTATTTTTAATAATAGCTTCGATTAAAGCTTTTGCAGCTTTATCGCCGATTTGACAGTGTTTGAAAGAGATTTTGCTTACGCTAGATCCTTTTACTGCTGCTACCATTTTAACAACTTGGTCGCTTGACATTTTAACGTGTGAAACAACCATTTCTTTAACTATTTTTTTAGCCTTAGAAGGCTTTTTAGCTGTGGCGCTCATAATCATAATTTCCCCATTAATAATTAGCCCATGTAATTAGCTTACAATATTAACTTTGTAACATAATTATTAATATGTCAACTTTTGTACTACAAAATAGATAATTTTTTTACCTTTTGCACTTTTTCTATTAATAGGTGTGTTATTTTTGCAACAATATTAAAATCTTTTGTATTTCAATACATTATAAAAAACCTACAAAAATACATAATTTTAAAAAAAATAAAAATTTAATATTGCCTTTATAATAGCACCTAAATATTATTCTATTAATTAATATGAATTTTTGTTACACAGAGGCCTTTTAATGGAGTCGTTATTTCAACTCTTCCGCTCTATGTCGCCAGGCAAAATTATGGCGGTTACAGTAGGGGGATTACTGTCATTAGTAGGTATTGGATATTTAATTATAGCTTACTCAGTCAAAAACTTTGACGTTCTATATTCAAGTTTAGATTTAGCTGATAGCTATGAGATCATCAAAGAACTAGAAAACCGCAATATAGAATATAAAGTAAAAGGAAACGGAAGCCAGGTATTGGTAGATGAAGATAAGGTTCTTAGATTAAGAATGGAGCTTGCTGAACTTGGGCTGCCTAATAAAGGTTCTGTAATTGGTTATGAGATTTTTGATAAAGCAGATGCAATTGGTACTTCAAGCTTTCTTCAGAACGTTAATTTGGTTAGGGCTTTAGAAGGTGAGCTTAGTAGAACAATTGGAGCTATTGCTAAAATTGAAAGTGCCAGGGTTCATTTAGTTGTACCTAAAAGAGAATTATTTTCCCGTGAGGTTCAAAAGCCTTCTGCATCTGTAATGATAAAAACTAGAGGTACAGATCCAATTGGAAAAGAGCAAATTAGCGCTATTTCTCATTTGGTATCAACAGCTGTTCCAGGATTAGAAACAAATATGATCACAATTGTTGACGCTAAAGGCAGATCGCTTAAGCTAGCGGCGGATGATGATGAAGATTCACAAGCTGCTATAGTCAGTAATGCAGAAGATTTTAGAATAAATTTTGAAAAGAGGCTAAAAAAGCAGATAGAGGAATTATTAGAAAGGTCTGTAGGGCAAGGTCATGTGACGGCACAGGTTACAGCTGATATTAACTTTGACAGAGTTGTCACTAACTCAGAGATATATGATCCTGATGGTCAGGTAGTAAGATCTCTTCAGTCAATTACAGAAAGTGACAGTAGCACAGAAGGAGGTCAGGCAAATGTTTCTGTGGCTAACAATCTACCCAATACGCAACAATCTACTAATGGCGTTGCTGGTCAAAGTCAGTCTCAAAAAGTAGATCAGACTACAAACTATGAAATCTCTAAAACAGTGCGTAATCATATTAGTGAAACAGGTACTATCAAAAAACTCTCAATTGCCATCGCAGTTGATGGTCAATATAATGTAGATGATATAAAGGGAACAGTTAGCTATTTAGCCAGAACTCAGGAAGAACTGCAAAACTTTGAAAACTTAGTAAAGTCTGCTGTAGGATTTGATGACAAAAGAGGCGATAAAATTGAGGTGGTCAATTTTCAGTTTACGCAGAATCTTAATGAACTTAAGCCTCAAACTATGAAAGACTGGCTTAAACAAGAGTTTTCTAATCTAGTACAAACATTTATAATAGCAGCTGTTGTTATATTAGTAATATTGTTAGTAATAAGACCAATTGCGTTAAGAGCATTCGAGCTTGCTAAAACTGATATTGACGATACGGCAAATATTCAAAAGCTTTTAGATGAGCAGGCTCCTAATCTTGCCGAAGGTCATGAAGATAAAGACGTTATTGATATTCAGGAAGCTGAGATATTCGCGCGTAATAATACTGCTAAGTCAATTAATGACATGGTCGGCAAATACCCAAGAGAAACGCTTACAATTATGCGTAAGTGGTTAGAAGAAAATAAATAGAATAAGGGGCGGGTGATGAGTGTAGATACAAATAGCGGGCTAACTGGCGCTCAAAAAGCAGCAATAATAATGCTGTCATTATCAGAAGATAATGCAACCAAACTCTTTAGCTTAATGACAGAAGAGGAAATTAAACAAATTTCCTACGCAATGTCTACTCTGGGTACTGTAAGGCAGGAAACAGTAGAAAAACTAATGATGGAATTCAATAATGATATTGCAGGTGACGTATCATTATTAGGTAGCCTGGAAGGAACTGAAAAATTACTTGAGAAAATTCTTGGTAAAGAAAAAGTCCAGTCTATCATGGAAGAAATCAGCGGGCCTATGGGTAAAAACACATGGGATAAGCTGGCACACGTAAATGAAGATACATTATCGTCATACCTTAAAAACGAGCATCCACAAACTGTTGCGCTAATCGTTTCAAAAATGACAGCTACTCAGGCATCAAAAGTTTTGTCTATTATGCCAGAAGATATGTCATTTGATGTTATGATGCGTATGTTAAGTATAGATGCTGTTAAAAAAGAAGTTTTAGATAACGTAGAAAGAACTCTGAGAATTGAGTTTATAAATAACCTTTCTAAAACACAAAAACAAGACTCCAACCAGATGCTTGCAGAAATCTTTAATAACTTTGACAGGGTTAATGAAGCAAAGTACATGTCAATGCTTGAAGAAAAAGCACCAGAAGCTGCAGATAAAATCAAAAGCCTTATGTTTACATTCGACGACCTTATCAAAGTTACCCCACAAAGTATTCAGGTTATTTTACGTGTTATCGATAAATCAAAACTTGCTATCGCCCTTAAGGGTAGTAGCGATGCAGTAAAACAATTATTTATTAATGCTATGTCACAAAGGGCGGCTAAGATTTTACAGGAAGAAATGGAAGCCCTGGGGCCTGTAAGAATTAAAGATGTGGATGAAGCGCAATCAGGTATTATTAAAGTTGTTAAAGACCTTGCTACTAAAGGTGATGTTGTTATTGCTGATGGTAGTTCTAAAGATGAATTTATTTATTAGAAATAATTGTAATAATATGTTATCTGTAAGGTAACTACTAAACTACACGGGGAAATATTATGAATATTAAAAAATATAGTTTTACAGAGTTCTCCCGTGATAGCGCTATTAACCAGCAGGTTTTGTCAGAAGCAGAGTTTGAGAAAAGAATCAAAGTTTTTAATGAGATTTTTACTGGTAATCCATCTGATGATGAAATTCAGGTAGATGAGCAGCCACAACAAAATTATGAAGTTCAGGATTTTCAAAGTGAAACTAAAGATAATGCTCCAGAAACAATAGGAGCAGCAATTGATATTGTTAGTATTTTAGAAAAAAAGAAAGAGGAAGAAAAGCCCTTTGTAGCCGCTAAGACATATGAAGAAGGTTTGAGGGATGGTTATGAAAATGCCAGAAAAGAACTAAACCAGCTTCAAATAGATCTAACAAACGAACAAAATACTGTTATCAATATGTTAATGCAGAAGTTGAACTATCTTGGTGGAGAGCTTGTTGAAAAAGTGTCCAAAGATTTAGCATTAGAAATGACAGAACTTACAGTAGAAGTTGCAAGCAAAATTGCGGCTTCAGTTCTTAAGAAAGATTATATAGAGATTATAAGAGAAGAAATAGAAAATGTTTTATCGAAACTTATAACATCGCAAAATGTAACCGTAGAGCTAAACCCGCAAACATCTATTAAAATGCGTCCATTACTGATGTCAGAATATGATAATCAGTCTTTTAAAATGGAAATTGTTGATAATAATGATCTTGAGGTTTATGATTGTAAAGTTTCTTGGATTGACGGTGCATTTGAATTTGTTAAAAAGAACCGTGAGCAAATAATTAAAGATATACTCAAGCAATTTGTGTCTAGAGCTAAAAAATGAAAAAGATTTTGATTGTTGAAGATAACGTTTTAAATTTAAAGCTTTTCGTAGATGTTTTAAAAGCAAATAACTTTGAGGTTATTCCTACATCCGATGGGTTTCAGGCGGTAAATTTGGTTGAAGAAAACATGCCTGATATTATTTTAATGGATATTCAGCTTCAGGGAATAACTGGAATAGATATTATTAAACAAATTAAATCTGTAGATAAATTCAGGCACATTCCAATTATAGCAATAACTGCATTTGCTGCTGCAAATGATGAAGCTAAAATTAGGGATTCAGGCTGTAACGATTTCATGGCAAAGCCTTTTAGCATAACAGATTTAGTTAAAAAAATTCAGCAAACACTAGAGGTTTCATAATGAGCGGCAGAGTTTTAGTAGTAGACGACCTTATACCAAATATAAAGTTACTTGAGGCTAAACTGAATGCTGAATATTACGTAGTTTCCACTGCTAAAAGCGGTAAAGAAGCTTTAGATTTTTTAGAAAATAATCAGGTTGATATTATCCTTTTGGATGTAATGATGCCTGAAATGGATGGTTTTGAGGTTTGTAAGCTGATTAAAACCAATCCCAAAACATCACATATACCTGTTATTATGGTAACAGCTCTTAGTGAGGTTGAGGATAGGGTTACAGGGCTTAAATCAGGTGCTGATGATTTTTTAACCAAGCCAATCAATGACGTTATTTTAATGGCAAGACTTAAGTCATTACTAAGACTTAAATCTATTATAGATGAGATAAGAATCAGAAGTGAGTCATTAAATCAGCTTGGTGTCGATCAAAATTTAGTGAAGCTAGATTTTAATTGCTTAAATGGTGCAAGGGTATTACTGGTTGATGATGATGTTGCACAGCGTAATAATGTTGCTAAAAACTTAAGTGAACAAAAAGCTATAGTTAACTGTTTGGATGATGAGCCTCAGGTTATTGAAGAGCTTAAGAAAACCCCATACGATGTAATTATGATAAGCAGTCAGCTTTTAAAAATAGATAGTTTAAGGCTTTGTTCGCATATCCGTAGTATGAAAGAATTCAGGCATATTCCGATTTTACTGTTAGTAGAGGAAGATGAAGCGACAACCCTTGCTAAGGGCTTAGAGATTGGCGCAAATGATTATTTAGTTACCCCAATCGATATAACAGAGCTTATAACCAGAACCAACACCCAGGTTAAGAAAAAGCGCTATCAGGATGAACTAGTTGCAACAATGCAGGATAATGCAACAGCAGCTGTAAAAGACGCTTTAACAGGTATATTTAACAGACGCTACTTTGATATTCACGTGCGAAAAATATTTGATACATCCCTAGCTGCCAATAATCCATTAGTACTGGGTGTTTGTGATATAGACTTCTTTAAAAAGGTAAATGATACATATGGTCACGTAGCTGGTGATGAGGTAATTAAAGCATTTGCGAAAGTTATTTCTGAAACAATAAGGCTTACAGATTTAGTTGCACGCTTTGGTGGGGAGGAATTTGTATTTGTCTTGCCTCTTACTACTCTTCAGGATGCAATTGTTGTTGCAGAGCGTATAAGGATGAAAGTTGAGGAATTAGATGTAGTTTCCCCAGTTGATCAAAGAACAATAGAAGTTACAGCAAGTATTGGTATTACAATTATTCACCCTACTGACACACTTCAGTCAATGTTAGATAGAGCAGACCAGGCACTTTACAGAGCTAAACAATCTGGTCGTAACAGAGTGGAATTTAATGAGTAGTTTTTAATTTGCTAATAACAAGTTTTGCTACTTCTTCACTGAAATATCTTTACTTGAACTGTTAGGCTTATTATAAGCTGTTTCAGTATTTGACGCATTGGAAATAGCTGTAGGAGAACTTTCTTTAACTTTTTTTGTCCATTCCACATCTTTTGGAGAAATACTGTCTCTAAATTCAACTGCAAAACTTTCACTACCAATATTCCATCTCTGTTTTAAATGATGTTTTCTAATCTCCTCGTAGGGTCTAGCTTTCCCATCTGCATCATAATACATGGGAAGATATTGCTTTAAGTCATTTTGAAAAATATTTTGAATTTCAGTTATAGCATCAGAATTATTATTATCATGAATTTCAGATGCCAATTTCTTTATCAAGATAGCTTGCTCTGGTGTTTTTAAAATTTCTACAATAGCTTTAATAAAGTTAATGCCATAAATAGCACAATTCTGGTCTTCGCTTGCTTCTGACATATCTTGAAGGGCATGTGATGCATCCAAGATCTTAATGTCATTGTTAACAAATAAGTCAATTGATCCAGCACCTAGCTTATATTGAGCAAAAAGTTGTTTTTCTTTAAATTCTGTAGGGCATATCTCAAATTTATCAGTAATTTTTAAAATTTCTGTATTATTTTCGTTTGATATAATTTGTGGTTCTGCATTTGCTATATTCGTTAAATGAAATTTTTGCTCTAATGCGCTTAAGTTTTCTTTATTTGCGTATATAGGATAAGTATTTACTCCGCGTTTATTAAGTTTGTCGCAAATTGATTGATTGTATGAAAGAGTTTGAATATTCGTATTAATTAATATTGTTAATAATATTTTTTTTGAATCTGAATCTAAAATACTTATTAATGTAACTGCATGACCATTTTCCCAATTAGGACTAATTACAAATTTTATATTACCGTCTTTTAATACGTTGTGCTTCTTTCTAGCTGATTCAAAAGGTATATTAAAACTATGAAGTTTTCTTGAAATATCAACTATGTATTTAGGATTACTTATCTCAATGCCATAATTATTGGCCTCTTCAGAGATAATATTAAAAACTGTATTTAAACTATTATTCATTGTGCCTTTCTTATAATAATCATCTGTTTCAATTTCATCCCTATAAGGAAAGTACATCCAGGCTTGTTCACTTTTATAAATTGTAAGTTCATGATAATCCGTGTGGTTTTTCATGTCTTTATTCATATTTTCTGTAAACTTAATAAGTTCTGGTCTATATTCTAAGAATTCTACTGCATCATCACTTCTACTTAAATATAGTCCAATTTCAGGCACTGAAAGTAATTCTCTTGTTAAATCATAGTCTGTTAAAATGCTTTTTAAAGATAAGTTTTTTGATCTTTTAAATTCTTTTATAGCTGAAATAAACTGTTGTTTTGTAATGTTTGTACGATTTTTAGACATTAAATCTCCATAGTAATTTATTTATTATTTTATACTAATGACCAAAATTTGATAAATAAGTAAATCTATTACTATTTGGTTTTTTAAGCTCTTCTTGCCAGGTTATTTTTTTTGGTTTTTCAAAAGGTCTATGATACTTTATAATTTCTAGTGCTTCTCTATCCTGTTTAAAAAATTGCAATTTGTCTGTAAAATCAAGAAGTTCTAATCTTTTGATTTGTTCGGTAAATATAAAGTAACCTAAGCTATTAGATTTATCTGTGCCTACTATACTTGATCTGAAAAGTTCAAAAGTTTCAAAGTTAGTTAGATCTAAATTATATGATGCTATGTTTAAAATTAAATCAGCTTTATACTCATCGTTTTTTAAGTGATCATCTTTAGTCTTTAGTGATTCTGAAATTTTAATATTTAAAAATTCCATAAGCAAATTTGCATGTTGCTTACACTTCACAGGCTGAATATTACAAATCATATTAAATAAACTAATAAAGTGCGTATAAAAGTATTTTTTGCTTTTATGAAGTTCAGCGGGTATTTCATCAGATAATTTTTCAAACAGTTCAAAAAATATATTATTATATGTAATAGATTTGCTGCTAATAGAATTTTGATATAGCTCACATAAATATACAATGAATATATCAGGACTTTCTGTTAACAACAAAAAGTCATTAATCATTTCCATATATTCGCTAAATTTGTTTCTCATTGAAGTATTTTCATAAACTTCATATACATTAGGTAGATTTTTTAATAATTTAAAAATTAAATGTTCTGACAATATAGATTTTGCGTTGTCATCATTTTCATTAAGTATATCTCTTGCTTTTCCATAGTCAGAGGCGTCTAGTGCATTCTTAAACTTTAGCTTTATAAGGTCTTTAGGAGATAAATTGCTAAAACCCATAAGTTTTAAAATAGGTTCTAATTCAATGTTATGATTTATAAAGGCATTAAAGAATTTTGTCTTATGGCTCTTATATATATGTTTAAAGACTAATTTTAAAATCTGGATATTTGCATTATTATTTTTTTGTACGGTTTTGCTTAAGTGCTGCAATAATGAATCAGCATTATAATCTTTTTGTTGTGTGAAATTAGGATATGATTCTACCATAATTTGGAAAAAATCTTCATTAATTATAATATCCCCAAAACTTTTACCCTCATATTCAGGTATCGGTATATTTGAAGGTATGAGTAATTTAAAAATATCTTCCCATGATCTAAACTTTATCTCGTCTAAAAACTTTTTCTTAAATTCATGAGACTTAACAAATTTTTCAAATCCCCATTTTTGGTATATTGTATAATGTTCTGTTTTTATAAAACCAATATGTTCAGAGTACTGAACCTTAGATTTTTCTAATAAATCAAGTAAACTGCTACCTTTATTATCTTTCTGATTAAACAAAGATACGCCACAAGTTTTAGATATGAGTCTAAAATTATCAAGACTTTCTATATATTTCAATAAGCTAATTTGCTTATTAGTAGGCTCTAGGTCATCTTCATCATCGGAATCTAAAGTGGTTTCAAACTTAATTTTAAAAGGTGCTGGTTTAGCGGATTTATTATCACGCTCTCTTTTTTTTGCAGCTTTATGCTGCTCAATTTCTTCTGGGGTTAATGGAATTTCAATAATTTTTTGGAAAAAATCATTCCATGTAGACTTTTTAAGTTCTTCTAAATTTGTATCAGTAAATACTGACTTGAGTAAGTTTTCATGGGAAAACAAAGACATAAGACACCAATATATTAATATTTTGTTAATGATTGGTGTCTTTATACAGCATTTTTAGTCAGATAGCAAGCCCGACCATGCAGGATCTGATGCATCTGTAGGTGTTACAATCTCTCTTTCATTATGTCCTGTCAGGTCAATCGAGTATAATCTTGAAGGTGCAGGCTTATTGGTTCCATAAGGTTTATCTTGTTTTGTATAGATAATAACTCTACCGTTTGGTGACCATGTAGGACCCTCAACTAAATAGCCTCTCGAAATAATACGTTCGCCTGAGCCATCAAGTTTCATAACGCCAATAGAGAACAGTCCGCTACCATCTGCCCATTTTGTAAATGCTACAAAGTCGCCACGTGGTGAAACAACAGGAGTTGCGTATCTGCCGTTACCAAAACTGATTCTTTGTGCTTCCCCGCCATATGCAGACATTTTGTAAAGCTGAGGTTTCCCGCTTCTATCAGAGTTAAAAATAATACTATTTCCATCAGGGGTAAAGCTTGGAGAAGTATTAATAGCATTGCCAGAGGTAAGCTGGTTCATTGTGCCTGAATCAAGCTCCATTCTATGAATATGTGTAACACCGTTTCTGGCAATGGACATTACCACACTTCTTCCGTCAGGTGAAAATCTAGGAGCAAATGACATACCTGGGAAATTACCAAGTAATCTTTCTCTACCTGTTTCAATATCACGAATGTAGACTTTTGGAACTTTTCCAGCATATGACATATATAAAATTTGATGTGCCGCAGGTGAGAATCTTGGTGTTAAAGCCATGCTCTTACCATTAGTAAGGAACTTATGATTTGCACCGTCAAAATCCATAACTGCTAAACGCTTAACCCTGTTTTGAAAAGGACCACTTTCTGAAACATAAACTAACCTTGTATCAAAATACCCATCTTCACCAGTTAACTTTTTATAAATTTCATCGGCAATCATATGTGATATTCTGCGCCAGTTAGCTTCTACTGTGCCATAAGCTCTACCTGCAATTTGTGTGCCTGCATATACATCCCAAAGCCTGAAATTTACTTCAAGTTCTTTACCACGAATATTGATTGCTCCCACTGATAAAGCAGTAGCTTTAATCTGACGCCATGAGGCAAAGTTTGGTGTAGAATTTTTACCATCTTTAATATCTTCAATAAATGCATCTGCCGAAATAGGGCGGAAAAGTCCTGAACTTTCTAAATCATTTGCAATCACTTCTGCCATTTGTCTGCCGATAACTCTTTCGTGTGATGTATCAGCAGTAAAATCAGGAATAGCTATCGGTATTGGATCAACAGTACCGCGGTTAATATCAATGCGGGTTATAGCAAAGCTGTTGAAGCTTGCAAAAACTATAGCTGAAAATACTACATGTTTTAATTTAATCATACTCCCTCTCTTTTTATCTTAAAACGTGATTTGGATCAAAGCTTAACTCTAACTCACGCCATGCATTATAATTATCTTGCGGCAAACCTTCTAGCGGGCTTGCTTTATAAACTGCTCTGATTGCACTTTCGTACATTGCCTGAAGTACAGGACCTCCAGCATTGTAAGCAGCAGAGTTTGAAGCTATAACATCAGTAACTGTTCCATCTGGTTTAATTGAAATTTGTAAAATTACGCGCATTTTTTCAATATCTTTACCGCCAGCAGGAATATTCCAGTTTTTTTCAATTTGTGAACGGATTGAGTCCTTAACATCCATTCCAAGCGGTTTTGAATCATCAAACTCGTTACTATCTGACTTATCATTCAAATCGTTAAGTAGGTCATCCATTTCATCGGTAACCTCTTTACTGATTTTTTTATCATGTTTTTTAGTTGTAGTAGAATCTTCTAGTGACTTAAGCAAAGAATCGAAATCTTCATCTTTTTTCTTTTTTTGCTCTTTTTTATCTTTTTTCTTCTTGTCGTCTTTCTTTTTAGTAGCTTCTTGCTTTTCTTTTTTCTGCTTTTCAGCTTCCACTTTTTCTTTCTTTTTCTTGTCGTCTTTCTTTATTTTTTCGCCAGTGTCTTTTTTCTTTTCTTGCTCAACCTGAGGCTTTTGCTCTTTTTTTACTTCTTTGTCGATTTTTGCGTCTTTTTTAGCTACGTCTTTTTTAGCTTCATTTTTATCATGATCAGGGTCAGCGGCTTTTTTAACGTCTTTACGGGTTTCCGCAGTTCTTGCGTCTTTATTAATTTTCTTTTGTTTTACGTTTGTGGCTTTTGTTATTGGCATTATTTCGATGGAAATCGCTTGCTCTTCAGGGGCAGGACGCCATAATGAAGGAAGTCCAAGCACTAATATTAAAAATATTATGCTGTGTAAACATAATGAGTAATAAAAACCACGATTCATATTACTTTGAATCCGCCGAAATTTGTGTAATTAAAGCAACTTTTGTAAATCCTGCACTGTTAATATAGCTTAATGTAGACATTACTCTACCATAATCCACTTTCTTGTCAGCACGTACGAAAATACGGGTATCTTTCTTCTCTTTAGTAATAGCTAGTAATTTATTAATAAGGTCTTTATCTTCAACTTTTGTTTCCTGAACATAAATATCGCCATGATTGTCAACAGAAACTGAAAGAGGTTCATCATCACCAACAATTGGGGAGTCTGATGTTTCAGGTAGGTCAACGTTTACACCAGCAACAAGCATCGGTGAGGTTACCATGAAGATGATAAGTAAAACCAGCATAACGTCTACGAATGGTGTAACGTTAATAGCGTTTACTATCTCGCCACGACGTTTACTGGTTTTTTTATTTACGCTTATATCTGCACCCATAATTATCTCTGATTATCAAGTTCACGTGATAGTAATGTTTCTAAATCGCTTGAGAAAATTTCCATTTTTTCACTAATGTTATTTAGTTTAGCATTAAGTAAGTTATAGAAAATTACAGCAGGAATAGCAGCAAATAAACCAATGGCTGTCGCAAGTAATGCTTCGGCAATACCAGGGGCTACAACTGCTAATGTAGAGTTTTTAGAAGCAGCAATTGACTGGAATGAATGCATAATACCCCAAACAGTTCCAAAAAGTCCAATAAACGGCGCAGATGAACCAACTGTTGCAAGTACTTGAAGTTGTGAGGAAAGCTGAGCAACTTCTTTATTAATAGCATTATTCATTGATTGAGATAATCTTTCTTTGATTCCTCTTTTAACGCCATAATCAGATACAACTGAAGGGTTTTTGCTCCATTCACTCATAGCAGCGCAGAAAACAACAGCAAGTGGATGAGAAGGGCGCGCTTTTAATTTTTCGTAAAGCTGATCTAATACCTGACCAGACCAGAACTTCTTTTCAAAACTTTCTGATTTAATTGAAATTGCCTTATATTTCATCCATTTTTCAAACACTATAGCCCAGCACCAAACAGAAGATACAATAAGCATAAGCATAACCATTTGAACTACAAAGTCAGCTTTTGTAATAAGTGAAAATAAAGACATATCAACCTGGGCAACTGTGCCAGCGATTTCAGCAGCGTGTACTGCAGGAGAATTTAAGCCTTCCATAGAAACTACCTAAAAAATATTAAATTTTGCTATTAAACAATAACTTATACTAAGTTTAAATGCAATCATTTCATATATTGAAATGTATAATTTTAAATATTGGGAGCGTTTAGAGATAATAGCAGTAAATTGGGTGATAATGCTTTTCCTGATTACGCAGCGCTTTCTGATGATATTTAGTAGGTTGATAATAATCTGGGAATGTTTCAGATCTCTTGTATTTAAAATTTAGCTCTTTTAAGCATTCTTCAATCCATTCCTGATAACTTGGATGATCTGAAGCAATGATAAGCCTTGTATTATCTGACGCTTTAGTTAAATTTAGTAAAGCCGGAATAGTTTGGGTATTAAGTAACCTGCGTTTAAAATGACGTTTCTTTGGCCACGGATCAGCAAATAGTACATATACCTGGTCAAAGACTCCTTCTTTACCCAGTAAATGAAGGTGATTAAAATCATCTGGAAATAAGCGAATATTGGTTATATTTTCTTCTACGCATTTTCTAATAACTCTTATGTGACCATCTACAAATGGTTCTGCACCATATATAGTGTGATCAGGATAAGCCTTTGCAAGGTTTATTAAATTGTCTCCCATACCAAAGCCGATTTCTAAAATAGCTTTATCTGCAATTTTATCTGAGTTAAATGTAAACTTAGCGATATGCTCTTTAAATAATTCTTTACCGTTATCAGTTGATGCTTTTCCATGTCTTCTAGCAAAGCTAGTTACTTTTCTGTAGTGTTCAGTCATATGTATTATCTGCAATTATTGAATTTTAGTAATGATGCTGGGTTTATGGGTCTATCTTTTATACGTACTTCAAAGTGAAGATGCATTGCTGTTGCAAGTCCGGAGTCGCCCATAATTCCTACCACTTGACCAGCATTGATTTTAGCGCCTTTTTTAACGGAGACTTTACTTAAATGTGCATAAACAGTGCGAATGTCATTGCCATGATCAACAATAACGTAATTTCCATATCCTGAGTCTTTGCTTGATACAATAACCTTACCATCGTTTGACGCATAAATCGGATAATGGTCAGCTTTACTAATTAAGTCTATGCCTTTATGAAGTTTAGATGTGCCTTTAATAGGGTGAATACGCTGACCATAATGGCTTGTCACAATATATTTTTTAACTGGATGTATTGTTGGTACTGCTCTAAATTTCTGATCCATTTTTTGAGTTGCTGCAAGCATTTTTACAAGCGAATTCTTTTTAGGCTTATATTTAGCAGGCATTATGCCCAATTGTGCAGCGGTTGCGTTATAACGTTTGGCTATTATGTTCAATCTCTGAAATGTTCTTACTTCAAGCTCTTCTTCAGTTAAAAACTTAAATTCAGAATAGGCTTTGTTAATTTTAGACTGATATACAGTTAAGTGTACTTTTTGATTAAATACATCAGAATATAGGTCGCTTATTACGCAGCTTTTATGGCTAAGACCAAATAAATCATATTTTATGATAATTTTTGCATAATCTTTCCCAAAACGTGCTGCAAACTTTTGCTCTATAGAGTTACGTGCTTTAAGCTTAGGCGAATAGCTTTGCCCCGCAGAAAAAGAACAACTTGCTAAAGCAAGGGTAACAAATGTTAATAATATTAATGCAAATTTTCTCACTAAGTACCTATTTTAAAAGAAAGCTACAGTATTGAAACTGATTCTTATGTGATATTAATTGACCAAATTCATCAAAGGTAAAGTAAATTACCACAATATAAGGTATATGTGAAGGGGTAGGTAGGCAATTTATTTAAGTTTATACAGGGTTATATATTTAAGATATTGTTTTTCCTAAATTTTCTAACCCTGCCAGATTATAATGTTATTGTGATAAAAAACTGTAATTTGCTTTAACCTCAAAATCTTCTCTGTATTGTTTAATAGCATCTTTCAAATAGATTGGCATATCTTCCATTGCTGCAGGAATCATATTATGTTCTTTAAGGTAATGAATCATAGTTTTAAGCTTGTCAAATGTAATAGGCAATTTATTAAAGTGTACAAGATGAATATTGGGCAGATTCAGATCTTTTAAAAACTTTTGAAATTCAATTGTTTCAAAGTTAATTTTTTCCGCAACTACAGCTTTTTTATCATTTGGTAAAAGGGCGCATGCAGAATATTTAGTTTTCATTGAACAATATGACCATAAAATTTCAATAATTTAATTTTTTTGAAAATAAGCAGCCGCGAAAAGAGGGCTTCTATTAGACTGGTTTGTACAATTTACCAATGCGCCTTTTTCTATAAGAAGCTTTAAAGTCTCAATACGACCATTCATTGCTGCAAAATATAGAGGAGGGTTGCCGTGTGAATCTCTCTCGAGTACACTCATTCCTTCATCTATATAATCCGAAACAACTTCCGTATTGCCTTTGACAATAGCATCAAAAAATTCTGCTTTTTTCATATTTTTACCTTATTTTAAGTTTGAGTAGAATATAGGGAAGCAAAAATTGTTGTCAATCAAAGGCTTGATGTTACTAAAAAATCCTAGTTAATTCCTTTTGCTTTCATTTTGACTTTAATTAAATGAATTTGCTTTTCTGCTGCTTCCTTTCCGCGTAAATACATTTTCTCTAAATCTTCTTTAGAGTCGTTAAATATGCCAAATCCACCAAGTTCTGGTCTTATAGTTACATCGCCCATATTGCCCTGAACATATCCAAGCTCAGCATATGCAAGCCAGAATGACCAGTATACAAAATCAAGGGTATTTTTCACTTCTTCCATAATTGGAGGGATAGTAATATCTACGGCAATAATTAAATCAGGATTGTATTTTTTAGCCATTTGAACAGGAACTGGCTCGATAAGACCGCCATCCGTAAATACTCTATTATAAATTTCAAGTGGAGGTATTACACCAGGAATAGCTGAGGATGCGATTACACCTGGAATTATAGCGCCTTTGTTAAATCCAAATGAATCCTGTTTACGAATGTCAGTTGCTACAAATACAGCAGGAATTTTTAAATCTTCGATATTACGAGCGTCTAAGTTTTTTTCAAGGAATTTTTGGAATCTTTTGCCTTCTACTACACCCGATGTTGTAAGTCCCCATTTGATTGCTGGAAGTAATGCAGGGTCTAAAAAGTACCATTTGCTGACTGATAATATCTTTTCTTTAACGTCACTTGCAGATTTTGAATCAGCATATAATGCGCCTACAATACTTCCAGCACTTGTTCCAACTATTAAATCTACGGGAATGTTATGTTTTTCAAGAACTTCAAGTACGCCAGCGTGAGCAGCACCACGTGCGCCACCACCACCTAATACCAATGCTACCCTAACGTTTTTTATTTCTCTGTTTTGTTCTACATTGGGATAGTAATTAAAGTCCAGATGATTATTTGAAGGTTTGCATGATAATAAGCAAACGCTTGTAAATACTGTAATTATTATATTTTTTATCATTTTGCGCTACTCTTTTATTTTCTATAGATAATCATCATAGGATGACAATTTTTAAAGCGCAACATTCAAGTATAAAAATTTTACTACAAATAATTACAGTATTTTACTTTTGGTTTACATATGGCTAAAATAAACGGCGAGCCGTATTTGATTTCTTATTTTCTTCTCTTTGAGCATGAGAAAGCTGAGATTGTTTCTGACCTTCAACAACTTTTCTTTGTAATTCTGGGGAAATTACCAAATTCTGAGATATTCTATCTTTAGCTTCATACATATAATGTCCCATTGTAGGATAATCCTTTTTATTAGATATAATATCATCAAATATTTGTGGCATACCACCATCATTAATATAATTTCTTATACTAATAAAGCCAGTACTAGGGTAATAAAGCGCTGCTAAAACAACAGTATTGATAATACTTTGATTTAATGTTTGGTCTGCGCTATATTTTTCAAATAAAATTACGATCTGTTTTGGAGAGAATTTAATAAGCCAGCATATTACATTAAATGCATCATCGTAATTCTTGATCATATCATGCATTAATATTGCTTTGATAATTTTGGTATCAGAAAAATTTTGAGTCAAGCTTAAGTCTTCTGTAAATAAACTTATTACATCGATTTTAAATTCGGCTTCATATATTTGACCTTCTCTAGTTATTTGGCTAAATACCTCTGGTTTGTCCTTGCTTAAATGATCTAATAAATCATAAATTTTAATAAAATTTCTTGCAGCAATTGGATTTTTTATTATTTTAGTTAAAAATTTTCTGTTTTGCTTTACAGTCTGCATGTCCTCACATTGAATAACAATCTTATATATCGTCATAAATTCTTCAGATGTTATGTATCCAGGAGTATTTACAAAATTTAAAGCTTTAATAAGATATTTGCTAGAGGGATTTAATGCCCATGACTGCACTTTTTCAATAAATTCTCCTGATAAGATATTTTCAGAGTTATCTAAATTAAAGAATTTTATGATAGCATTTGCAAAATCATTGTCATTGCTTACATGAATTAAAAAATTAGCATGTTTTTTAAGAGTTTCGACGTTATCGCATTTTAGTAGCTGACTATAAATTTTAATAAAGTTTACTACACTAATGTGTTTTTCTTTTCCTACAGAACTTAAAGCCAGTGATAGATCTTTAAACGCTGGATTAAGCACCCACGTTCTTGTATTGTGCATTTGACATAGCATTATAAAATCTAGATTGTATATTTTATTAAGTTCATCATTAGAAAAACTTTGAGTAACATTATGGTTAAATAGAAGAGATTCAAGTTTTCTATATGTTAAATCCTCAGCGATACAAATTTCTACAGATGTTCCGTCCTGATAATCATACACATTCTGAACTTTTATTTTAAAATTAGGATTATTAAATACGGCCGGTACATTTTCTTGCCTGAAACTTTCTACCACGTCATAAACTTCATGAGTTGCTATTCTGTAATGTATATCTTTATGCTTAATTTCATGGTTTTGATTTTGATAAGTCACATTTAAGCTGAAATTAGGTGCTTGATTGTCATAAGGTACTAATTCAATTTGGTTATTGTCATAATTTGCTACAAATTCGTGAGGTATCTGAACTTGTGTAAATGAATTAAAAAACTCATCCTTTTTTTCTCTGGATATATTTAAATAATCAAATGAAAAAAAGTTATAGTCAGACAATACGTTGAAAAGTAATTTATGTTTGTCTTTAGGTAAAGATATTAGATAATCGATAGAAATATACTCTTGATTTGCCAGTTCAAGTAATTCCGTTACTTCAAAATAAATCAATAAGTTTATTTTTTTTGTTGTTATAAAATTTTTAATAGTTGCATCATAATCGCTAATTTGCATAAGGGCAAAAAGTTGATGCATATCTAATGAGTCTAGGAAATTAGGATTTTGATCTTTTATAAGTTTATCAAGTAGCTCTTTGTTTTGTTTATTAACTGCTCTAAAGCTAATATAATCCTGACTAATAGATTGAATTCTGGATGTTACGGTTTGAAGATAAAAATCAGGATTGTTTAGATCGCTTTTCCCAACTTGTTTCAAAATTTCCATCTGAATATCATTGTAGTTTCCAATAATATAACTATCTTGTTGAGTTTCTTTAATTTCTGAATTCATCATAATAATAACCATTAAATAAAAAAATTAGTTAACGTATTGTTAACATATTTTACATAAATTGTCAAATTATTAATGAATGGTTAATTTATTGTATATTCAAGATAGATTATATTGTTTTAATATCTACCTGAATTCATTGGAAATAATAAAAAAGGGCGTCTTTAAAAGACGCCCAAATAAAATAAAAAACTATATAATATTAAATATTATTCTCCCTGACCAAGCGAGAATCCTATTTGATCATCAAATGTATAAAGGTTTTCAGTTTTGATAAAATCAATGTTTTCAGCTATAAGTTTGTTTAAAACATCGCAAATATCAGCATGCTTTGCTGTTTTATCATCGCCAATTGGCACAAAACGAAGCCTCCAGTGGTCATCCATTGCTTTAAACAAGCTCTTTTCCTTAGGCCAAACACTTAAGCCCTTAGCAGAAATCATTTGTAGTCTTAGTTTGCCATCGCAAATATTATTGATTTTAGAAGCAATAATATCTGCATCATCTGTCAGCTGATCAATGAATACATCCACACCAACTAACTGTTTTCTTTCATCTACAGGTAGTTTTGGTTCAAGAAGCGCCTGATTTTCAGTTTTTGCAAAATTAGCAACAGGTAGTTTGCTTGGTAACTGCCCCAATCTTTTAATCACTTCATCGGCAAATTCTTTTGTGCCAACTTTTTTAGAGCTGGTTTTTTCGTTATAAATATCTGCTGTGTGTATGCCGTCTTCTAATGTTTTATAAAGCGCATTTTGAATTTTAGCAGCTACTTCTGGCTGACCAATATGCACTAACATCATTACAGCGCCATTAAGTAATCCGCTTGGATTTGCTATATCTTTACCTGCAATGTCAGGGGCAGATCCATGAATCGCCTCAAAAAGCGCATATTCTTTACCAATGTTAGCAGAACCTGCAAGACCAACCGATCCGCATACTTCAGCTGCAATATCAGATACAATATCACCATATAAGTTAGATGTCACAATAACGTCAAACATTTCAGGTTTTGCGGCAAGTTTTGCAGCACCAATATCAATAATCATGTGATTTGTTTCAATAGAAGGGTATTCTTTAGCAATTTCATCAAAAACCTTATGGAAAATACCGTCAGTCATTTTCATTATGTTATCTTTACTGAAACATGTTACCTTTTTGCGACCGTTTTTTACAGCATAATCAAAGGCGTAGCGAACTATTTTCTCACTTCCAGTGCGCGATATAAGTTTGAGTGTCTGGTACATATTGCGAGTTTGTCTGTACTCAATACCTGCGTATAAATCTTCTTCGTTTTCACGAACGATAACAAGGTTCATCTTAGGAAAGTTACTAGGAACAAAAGGAACCATTGCTATGCAAGGTCTAATGTTTGCATAAAGCCCTAAAGTTTTACGCAGTGTTACGTTTAAGCTTTTATAACCGCCGCCCTGAGGGGTTGTGATTGGAGCCTTAAGTATAATCTTGGTACGCTCGATAGATTCCCACGCACTGTTTGGGATACCTGAAGAAAAACCCTTTTTATAGTAAGCTTCACCAACTTCAATAGTTTCAATTGTGATATCTGCTTTTGCTTCCTTTAATATTCTTAAAGTAGCATCCATAATCTCAGGACCAATACCGTCACCATGAGCAACTGTAATTTTAACTGCCATATACCCTCTCTAATACATACATATTAATTAAAGTATACCAAAGTGGTTAATATATTTCAATACATTAAATACTTATGTAATCTGGATATATTTCGTTAATTTTCTCGAAAATATCATCGTATGAATTTAATTCAGTAATTTCAAACACATACTGATCTTTTAAAGTCTGTAAATCATTCATAAACAAATTATAGTCTTCGCTTGGCAGTGGCATTGGGCTTTTTGCTACAAATACGTTATAATGCCTTTCTGGTATATCATGACTTTCACCGCCGTGAGCTATCACAAGCTTATTAAGAGTTTCAGCAAACTCCCACATTGCAACGTCCAGTTCGATTGCATCTTTTACAAGTTCAGCGCCGTTCGATCCTTCGTTACAGGATGATAATAAAAAGCAGTTACCAAACTCAAATGGTAATTTTTCATTAAATTCGTTAAAGTCATAACTTATATTCATACCTTTTGCTTCTAAGGCTTTTGCTATAAAATTCAGATCCTTTACATTAGTTCCCGAGTAGAGAATTACACTTAAAAACTCACTCTCATTAATATTAGAAAGCTTAATTAAATTTTCAAAGTTTTCAGTATCATAAGCGGAAAACCATATATTATTAAACTGCTCTTTAGTCATGTTTACAGCAAAGTTATCTTCTATTAATTGTAATACTTTGCAATCAAACTTTTCTTCACTTATTTTACCAAGTTTAAAGTCTGCTATAATATTAAATAAATCAGCCTTAAAGCTACCCATATTAATATATAAAATCTCAGGTGCTTCGCTATCTTTCAAAAACTGCGTTAATCCTTCAAATGATTTAGTATAATCAGGTTTGGTAATTATACCTAAGTTAACTAGTAAGGTATGGTGAGTTTTTGCGGTCATTTATGTACCTTTTGCAATTTTTTAAGCTACGTTATCACCTTGAAATAAGCAAATCAACAGCTAAATTGACAAAATAAAATAAAAAATTTAACATATATTTAACATCATAATAGGTAGTATATGGAAAAACCACTGTGGGCATGGGCTTTATTTATAGGGGTAGTTATTATCCTGTTAGTATTTGATTTAGGCTTTTTTAACAGAAAAAATAAAGAGATAGACGTTAAATCCAGTTTAAAGTTAAGCCTTTATTATATCATTGTAGCGGTGCTATATGGTAAGTGGATATGGTACTATATGGGAGCCGAAAGTTCCAAAGAGTTTTACACTGGTTTTCTAATCGAGAAAACTTTAGCCGTAGATAATATATTCATAATATCAATGATATTTACATATTTTAATATCCCAAGAATTTATCAGCACAGGGTTCTATTTTGGGGAATTTTAGGCGTAGTAGTGCTCAGAGCCATCATGATTGGTCTTGGAGCAACTTTAATAGAAAACTTTGCATGGATAATGATTGTATTTGCTGTTTTCTTAATGATTACTGGCGTTAAGATGATGATGATCAATGATTCAAACCCAGATTTAAGTAATAATATAATTCTTAAGGTAATTAAAAAGTATTTGCCAGTAACAGATGAAATGCAAGAAGAGCGTTTTGTGATTGAAAAGCAAGAAAAAGATGGTTCAGTAAAAAAATATTTTACCCCTCTTTTTGTAGCTTTAATGATGATAGAGTTTGTCGATCTTATATTTGCAGTCGATAGCGTACCAGCTATTTTTGCTATTACACATGATGTTTATATAGTATACACCAGTAACATATTCGCGATTCTTGGGCTAAGGGCGCTTTATTTTGCGCTATCAGCAATCATTCACAGATTCCATTACCTCAAATATTCAGTATCAATAATTTTAGTTTTCATAGGACTTAAAATTATATATTCAGAATTCTACGGTAAAGTTCCAGCGTTATATTCCCTGATGGTAACTGTTATGTTGCTAGCAGGAGGGGTTGTGGTATCTCTTTATAAAACAAAGAAAAATTAAGATTTTGTTGTAGGTTAAGTAATTTTATTAAACAAAAATGATTATTTTCTTTTATATTAAAAAATTAACGTTTATAATAAACTTATGTAACATGCAAATTTTATTAAAATTAAGGCATTTATTGCTATTCGTTTTTGGAGGATTTTATGAGTGGTGTTGACAAAAATATGAATATTCTGGTTGTTGATGACTATAAAACAATGATCAGAATTATCAAAAACTTACTCAATCAATTAGGTTTTAGTAATGTTGAGGAAGCTACAAATGGTAGTATGGCACTCACAAAACTCTCAGAAAAAACTTTTGGGCTCATTATTTCTGACTGGAATATGGAGCCAATGTCTGGCTTAGAGCTTCTTAAAAAAGTTAGAGCAGATGACAGATACAAAACAACACCATTCATTATGGTTACTGCTGAAAGTAAAACTGAAAACGTTGTAGCCGCTAAAGAAGCTGGTGTAAACAACTATATCGTTAAACCATTCAACGCTGAAACATTAAAACAGAAATTAACTTCTGTTATTGGTGAATTCTAAAAATACATTACTTTATTTGGGAGTACAGCCATGATAGATAATTTAGGAAACGTATTTTTAGAACGCATTAGACAAATTTGGCAGCAAAATGGCGGTAAAATTGACGTAGCAGATTTAGAAAGTGTTGTTGAAAACTTTATGGAAATCATTAAAACTCAGGTTTCAACATCTACTGATGTATCTATATATTATGAAATATCTAAAATTAAAGAAAAGCTCAAAGCAGCGCGCTCTGAAATTGACGCTTTAAAACCTCACAAAATTTTCGAGCAGGATTTACCTGGTGCAACAGCAGAACTTGCTGAAGTAACCAAAGCAACAGAAGAGGCAACAAATACTATTTTAGACTCTGCCGAAAGCATTATGAATCTAGCTTCACAAATTGCTGAAAAAGATCATGCCGCTAAAATTACAGACTTATCAACAAAAATTATGGAAGCATGTAACTTCCAGGACTTAACAAGTCAGCGTATTACTAAGGTTCTTAAGATTTTTGATGACTTTGATAAACTGGTAAACTCTTTAATTTCAAATCTTTCTATAGAAAAAGATAAAGAATATAATGGTGATAAAGGTTTAAGCTCTAGAATAGACCAAAACATTGTTTTAAATGGTCCACAACTTGGAAAAGACGCTCCTAACCAGTCTTCGATTGATGATCTGTTTAATAGTCTAGGCAAAAAATAACATCTAAATATACATAAAGGCGCTTAATTTTAGCGCCTTTATGTTTATAATTAATTAAGCATTATAATTATAAACTGATCTGAGCGCTCTAGTTCCTGCTATACAATCAACAAAATTAGTCTGGTTGTTTTTTTCTAAAATTTGATCTCGATGTTTAGAATAGTTTTTATCATTGATGAGCTTTTCTGCTTCATCCTTCCTGTTAGAGCCTCCAACAAGTGGATTTAAAACTTTACCTGCAAAACCTTTAATTTTAATATCTTTATTTTCGAGAAAATAACCCGCAGCACATGATAATACATAAGATATACCATATCTTACTGCTTTATTTTCAAATAGATTACCAAGGAATGGGGAGATTTTATTTAATAAATAATTTGCACAAAATCCTAGAATAACTCTTCTAACAGTATTCAATGTAAAAGTTTTAATTTTATCTCTTGTAAAATTGAACTTGGTTTCAAAAAATGAGTCTTTAAATATGTGCGCCGCTTTTAAATAACCTAAAATTTCTCCGCCTTTTGCTTTGGCTACATCAATTGGTGTCTGACCTGCATTATTTTTGATATCAAATTTACAGCCTTGATCATACAATTCTTTGATCACATAGTTTATGATGTCGAAATTGCCACTATGATAATGATTTACTGCATAATGCACTGCAGTATTGCCATTTAAATCTGGCTTATCAAGCTCTGCCCCTTTAAAAATAAACGCCCTAAGCATTTGTTTAGCATTATATTCCGCTGCTAAATGTAATAAAGTTTTACCTGTTAAAGGGTCTATTGGAGTATTAACATCTTCCGAACTAATAGATGCACATAACCTATAAAGACTATCAAGGTCTTCTTGAGATATTCCTGCATTATTTTTGTTGCTTTTAACTAGATCAATTAGTTCTTGTATTGTCTGATCTTTACTCATTTTTTATGCGTCCAATTATTAAATAATGTTACTTAAGATACATAATTTAGCAGTATTTGTCAAGAAAATGTTAATTATATTGAATTTTTTAACTTTTAATATAATTGTTATTTGTATAATTTTCTGCTACATACCTATTTACAACTTTAAAATATATTAAATTATGATTTCTGGCTTTTTAGCAATTGATAAACCTGAAAAAATATCCTCATTTGATGTTATAAGACGCCTGCGTAGGATTCTTAAAATTAAAAAAATGGGGCATGGTGGAACTTTGGATCCATTCGCAACAGGTATTTTGCCTATAGCGATTGGTGAGGCAACAAAGCTTTTAGAATTTATAGCAAATAATGATAAAGCTTACGAATTTACTATGAAATTCGGAGTGGCTACCGATACTTTAGATTTAGAAGGATCTATTTTAGGAACCAATACCATTATGCCAAGTAATGAGTCTTTAATTAATATATTACCGCAGTTTCTTGGGAAAATTAGTCAAATACCACCAAAATACTCAGCCATTAAAATTAATGGACAGCGTGCATATGACCTTGCGCGCAGCGGAATTGACTTTGAAATAAAGGCGAGGGAAGTAGAAATCCTTGATTTACAATTACTTAGCTATGATGCCGAAAAATTTGAAGCTAAAATGTATGCAAAAGTTAGCAAAGGAACGTATATAAGGACACTGGCTTCTGATATTGCAGAAAAATTGGGGGCAATTTGCCATCTTAATTATTTAAGAAGAGTAGAATTTGGAAAAATTTTAGAAAAAGATACAATTTCGCTGGATATTTTAGAAAAAATGGTTAATAATGGCGAGCACATTACCAAGGTCTTTTTGCATACTACGAATATTCTGGACGACATCCCGGTATTCGAGGTAAGCGTGGAAGAACTTGGGAAAATAAGGCAAGGTCAGTTTTTGCAAAAAAGCCTAAATCTACCTGATAGCAGTATTATATCACTGATACATCAGGAAAAAATAGCAGCTATTGCAAAATATGAAAGCGGTCTTATTAAGCCAACAAAAAATATTATTTTTTAGGAGACTAAGATGTCGATTACACAAGATAGAAAACAAGAGCTTATTGAAGAATACAGAATCAACAGCGAAGATACAGGTTCTGCAGACGTACAGTGTGCTATTCTTACAGAAAGAATTGTAAACCTTACAGAACACTTCAAAAGCAATCCTAAAGATCACCACTCTAGAAGAGGTCTTTTAATCCTCGTATCACGTCGTAGACGTTTACTTGATTACATCAAGAAAAATGAGTTTTCAAGATACGAAGCATTAATTAAAAAATTAGGCTTAAGAAAATAGTTTTAAAAGGCGATCTAGTAAATTATAGGTCGCCTTTTATATTTATATGCTTAATGATTCTACCCTGATACCTAACTCTACAAAAAGTCTTTTTATATCTTCATCACTTCTTTTGCCTGTTATTATTGGTAACGCATCTTCTGGTTTGTAAGTTGCGAAAGAATCCTTATTGGTAAATTTAGCAGAAGATACAACTTCTTTTAATGTCATAGTGTTTCCTACTGCAATTGTATAGTGTGCCGGTGAGTAACCACAGTAATCAAGTAAATTTACACCACCATCAGCTTGATATTTTTTGAATATTTTCATCATCTCGGCTGCATCTTTGTCGCAACGAAATGCAGAGACATAGTGCAAAACTCTATACTTATTATCAATTTTTGCTTCCAGGCACATTGTAACAGCCCTGGCGAAATTAGTATTAAGTTTTTTTTCTAACTCAAACTTTTGTAAAAAGTTATCTAATGTATGTTTGTCACCTGTGTTAATCGCTCTTACTAACGGATTTAATTCACTATCAGAGGCTATTTTTTCTACATTATTATAAAAGTTCTCTTTAGATGATATCGCCGCATTAAATATATTCTGGGTTTTTTCTCTGTACCCTAGAGGTAAATCTGAAATTGACTTGGAATGGTTTAAAATCTCGGTTGCAAACTTAAACACAGGCGCACCTGCTTTAGTGACTCGTTTTAAATTATGTAATTTCTCTAACATATTTACATTATCCTAAATAATTAACACTTAAAGTATCCGTATTAACAAAATAACGGATTAGAAATATTCATTAAATAGCAATTATAAATTAATGCAATAGATAAAATAAGTAACTAATAATATAAAATAAAAACATTAATAACTAGCTTGATTTATTGGGCATAATCTGGTATTTTTGCTACAAATGATAAATGAGGTTCCATTATGGCACGTATTACCGTAGAAGATTGCGCTGAAGTAGTAAGCAATAGATTTGAATTAGTTGTTCTTGCAGCTCAAAGAGCAAAACTTATATCTTCAGGCTCTATGATTCTAGTAGACAGAGATAATGATAAAAACGCAGTTGTTGCGCTTCGTGAAATTGGCGATAAGAAACTTGATGTTCACAACATCAAGGAAATCACAATCCAAAACTTCCAAAAACGCCTTCCAAAAGAAGTAGTTCTTGATGATGGTGAAGAAGTAACAGAAATCGATGCAGACTTAGCATTTGAAATTTCTAAAGAAGTTACACAAGAAATTGAAGACTTAAGTGAAGATAACACAATTTCTTCAGCTGGTATTTCAGTTGATGACGGTGTTTCATTTGCTGACGATAATCTTGATGTAGACGACTAATTTTGCCAAATTAACCAAGAGGTTTAATAAAATTTATAAGCCTCTTTTTAGAATACAATAATATATAGAGTAAACGTAATTACAATGACAGACGAAAATCAACCAAGAAAAACGCTTAAGCTAAATCTAAGTAATGTTAGCATTAATCAGGATAATGCTGTTAAAAAAACATTGGGATCCTCAAAAGCAGGCGCTAATAAAACTGTAATGGTTGAAGTAAAAAAACAAAGAACATTTGGTAAAAAGTCAGATTTCAATGACGCTACTAATACAAATCCTGAACTCGACGCAAAGGTCAATATCCTTAAACAAGCAGCGCTCAAGCAAGATACCGAACAAGAAAGCGCATTACTTAAAATTAGAAAGCAGGAAATTGCAAAATACAAAGAAGAGCAATTATCTCCTAAAAATCCTGAGATTACTGAAATTGACGATGAAGATAATGAAATCAATGAAGTTGTTGAGCAAAAAACTGAAGAGAAAAAACCAACTGTTTCCTCTCAATCGCAAGCTACAACTGACGATAAAAATAAGCAGCATAAACCTGCTAAATTACCAGAAGTAAAAAAACTTACAAAAGATGAAGAAATAGAAGAGGCTAACAAAAAAGCCGCTTTAAAAGCTAAAGAAGATTTAAAATCTAAGGCAGCTGACATGGCATACGCTGCACGCGGTAACAAAATTGACGTAAGATTTGTTGCTGAAAGTGAAGATGAAGACCAGCCAGTTAGAAAGAGAAGCATGGCTTCTATCAGAAGAGCGCGTGAAAAACACGCTAAAAAACTCAGCTTATCAAATAAAAAGGAATCAGAAAAAATTTATAGAGAAGTTATTATTCCTGAGGTTATTACTGTACAGGAACTTTCTGCAAGAATGACAGAAAAAAGCACAGACGTTATCAGAGAGCTTATGAAGCTTGGTGTAATGGCTACTATTAATCAGGCGATTGATGCTGATACTGCTGAGATTGTAACCGAAGCTCTAGGTCACAAATCAAAAAGAGTACAGGAATCTGACGTGGAAAATATTATCCAAAATGTTCAGGACAATGCTGAAAATATGATTCACCGTCCGCCTGTTGTTACAATTATGGGTCACGTTGATCATGGTAAAACATCTCTTCTCGATGCGCTTAAGTCTACAGACGTAGCATCAAGAGAAGCTGGCGGTATTACTCAGCATATTGGTGCTTATCAAGTTAAAGTTGATGACCATCATTATGTTACATTCCTTGATACACCTGGTCACGAAGCATTCTCGGCTATGCGTTCGCGCGGTGCTAAAGTTACTGATATAGTTGTATTAGTAGTTGCTGCTGACGATGGGATTATGGCGCAAACAGTTGAAGCTATTAACCATGCTAAAGCTGCTGGCGTTCCGATTATCGTGGCTATTAACAAAATTGATAAACCAGAAGCTGATCCTAATCGTGTTAAAAACGAACTCTTACAACATGAACTTGTTGTAGAAGCATTAGGTGGTGATATTATTGCCGTTGAAGTTTCTGCTAAAGCTAAAATTAATCTTGATAAGCTTATAGAGTCTATTTTACTTCAGGCGGAAATGATGGAGCTTAAAGCTGACCCATCTTGTGCGGCTGTAGGTGCTGTAATTGAAAGTAAAATCGATAAAGGTCGTGGTGTTGTTGCTACATTCCTTGTACAAAAAGGAACAATTAAAGTAGGCGATATCATTGTAGCCGGTGGTACAAGCGGTAAGGTAAGAAGCCTTATAAATGATAAAGGTCAAAGCTTAAGCGAAGCAGGTCCTTCAATGCCTGTTGAAGTAATTGGACTTGACGATGCGCCAATTGCAGGTGATCCGTTTAACGTAGTACCAAGTGATAAACAAGCTAGGGAAATTGCTGAATATAGACAAAGAAAATTACGTGAACTGAAAAACAGTATGCTTAATAGAACATCTAATTTACATGATATTTTCTCAAGAGCTGCAGATGGTCAGTTAAAAGAATTACCTCTTATTATTAAAGGTGACGTACATGGTTCTGTTGAGGCAATCAGCGCAAGTTTGAATAAACTTACAAACGACGAAGTAAGAATTAAAGTATTACATAGTGCAGTAGGTGGAATTACAGAATCTGACGTAACACTGGCTCGTGCAACAGGTGCTATTATTCTCGGGTTTAACGTAAGAGCATCTGCAACAGCAAGGCAAATTGCTGATGCTGAAGGTGTTGATATTCGTTATTATTCTATTATTTATAACTTAATTGATGATATTAAAGGTGCTGTTTCTGGTATGCTTGCTCCAGTTCTTCGTGAGGAATATATTGGTAATGCAGAAATCAGACAAGTATTTAATGTCACTAAATTTGGTAAGATTGCTGGTTGTTATGTAACAAAAGGTCTTATTAAGCGTGGTGCTGGTGTAAGACTTATTCGTAATAATATCGTAATTCACGAAGGCAAATTAAAAACATTAAGAAGATTCCAGGACGACGTAAAAGAAGTTAAGGAAGGATTCGAGTGTGGTGTTGCTTTTGAAAACTACGAAGATATCAGAGAAAAAGATACATTAGAAGCCTTTGAGATTATCGAAGAAAGAAAAACAATCTAGTGATTTTTAAGGTTACTTAGGTACGCACATTACTCTAAGTAACCTATTTCTTTTATATATCCTGAAACAAAAATTTAATGATTATATGCGTAGCATTCCTTCAAACCTTCTGGATCTAACCAAAATATTAAATGACCTTGAATATCATGATGGTGATAGTTTGGGTGAAGCTTTAGGTATGACCAGATCAGGTGTTTGGAAAATGATCAAAAAGCTTGAAGATTATGGTATTCAAATTGAGTCTGTAAAAAGTAAGGGATATAAGTTTCAGGAAGAATTAGCATTACTTGATTACAATGTCCTATCAGATAAAATACCTGCAAATCTAGAAGTTTTTGAAAATATTGATTCTACAAATACGCACATTAAAAAATACATAGGCGATAAAAGCCCCTGGATTTGCGTTTCAGAAACTCAGGAAAATGGTAAGGGTAGACTTGGTAGAAGCTGGCAATCACCTTTTGGACAGAATCTTTATTTTTCAGTTTTGTATCCGTTTAAAAAAGATATAAGTGAGCTTTTAGGCTTAAGCTTAGTTACCGCACTTTCTATAATTCAAACTCTGGAAGAAGACTTAGAAATTAAAGCTGATATTAAAGCTAAATGGCCAAATGATATAGTGTTGGGTGGTAAGAAACTAGCAGGTATACTTACCGAAATATATTCAGAAGCTAATGGCACTTCTTATGCTGTAATTGGAGTTGGTTTGAATGTAAATATGATAAGCCAGGGTGACATAGATCAGCCATGGACATCACTGAAATTAATGACCCAAAGCCACTATAACCGTAATGAAATGTTAGCTCTTATAGTAGAAAACTTACTTGGTGATTTAGAAATTTTTGCAAACTATGGCTTTGAGAATTTTAGAAAATCATGGTTTGCTAAAGATGCGCTCTTAGGGCAAAAAGTAAGTTTACTTCATAATAATACTTTAGTTAGTGGCAAGGCTATAGGCATTAGCGAACTTGGAAATTTACTTTTAGAAGTAGATAAAGAGATAAAAAGTTTTTCCTCAGGAGATGCTTATTTATCAAAGTCTTTGCAATAATGCTAAGTTGAAAATCAACTATGGTTAAAGTATTTGAATTATGCTGCAGGGAACGACGAGTGAAGCCTAGTAAGCCTAGGTAAAGTAGGGAAATGACGCATACCAGAATTATAAAGTATATATTAAAACTTCATGCATTGCTTTTATAACTCTGCTTAGTTCATCCTCTGTTATAATAAAGGGTGGCATAGTATAAAGAACATTGCCAATCGGTCTTAGCCATACTCCGCTATCAATCATTTTATGGCGCATTTTTAAAATATCCTGATAGTCACAGTCAAGATGCAATGCTCCAATCGCTCCTAAAATTCTAATGTCTTTAACCTTCTTATAGTGCTTGAAAGCCTTCATTTCCTGTTTAAGCTGGCTTTCAATATTCCTAACTTCTTGCTTTCTATTTTCATTTTCAAATAATTCCATAGATGCGATAGTAGCCGCACATCCTAAAGGGTTTGCAGCAAAAGTTGTGGCATGTTTTAGGGCATGATTTGGATCATCCGAGTAAAAACCCTCATAAATTTCTGTAGTAACCCCGGTTGCTGCAAAAGAAATATGTCCGCCACTTATTGCTTTACCAAGGCAGATAATATCAGGTGTGATATTTGCGTAATCGCAAGCAAAATACTCGCCTGTTCGGTAAAATCCAGTAGCAATTTCATCGGCTATAAATATCAGTCCATGCTTTTTAGTGATGTCATAAATTGACCGTAGAATCTCGGGAGAGTACATATTCATATTGCCAACTCCCTGAAAAAGCGGCTCAATAATGACGCCTGCAATATCATCTTTATTTGCCTTTAGTAATCTATCGAAGTCCGCTAAATCATTGGTATTTTGCGGTATTTTAACCTTGATGGGTTTTAATGCTTCTTTAGTCAAGCTATGCAAAAAAGTATTATCATCCGTAACCTTCATGCAGCCAAAAGTATCACCATGATACCCATTCTCAAAATATATAAATCGGTGCTTATTTTTGCCTTGATTTATATGAAACTGTATTGCAATTTTCATGGCTATTTCTACGGCAACTGACCCAGATTCGCTATATATAAAATGGTTTATACCAGTAGGTAAAGCGGCTTTTAATTTGTCTGACAGCTCGTAAACAGATTTATGGGCAAGTCCTGTAAACATGACGTGCGAAACTTTATCTAACTGATCCTTCATTCTCCCTATAATATGCGGGTGGCTATGACCGTGGCATACCGTCCACCATGAGGATACGGCGTCTATAATCTGCCTGCCATCTTGAAGGTTAATATACACCCCCTTACTAGATTCTACCGCCTGAGGGGGTAGGGCATGTTTCATCTGTGCATATGACTGCCAAACGCTATTTATGCGGCTTTCCATTTGATACCCAGCTTATCTAAAAATCCTTTATCTTCGGTACTATTCGGCAAATCTGATACAAAAAGTTTTTCGCCAAAGAATATAGAATTAGCCCCAGCAAAAAAGCAAAGTGCCTGCATTTCCTGGCTCATCTGACCTCTGCCTGCTGTAAGCCTTACCCTTGCTTTAGGCATGATAATTCTGGCTATGGCGATGATTTTTATAAACTCAAAACTATCAATATCCTCAGCATTTTCAAGGGGAGTGCCTTTAATTTTGACCAGCCTATTAATGGTTACGCTCTCAGGATATGGGTTAAGATTAGCCAAGGTTTCCAGCAAATTTAGCCTGTCTTCGGCACTTTCCCCCATGCCAAAAATACCCCCGCAGCACACTTTCATGCCTGCTTTTTGAACATTTTCAATAGTTTCTAGCCTCTCATCATAGGTGCGGGTGGTGGTAATATTCTCATAAAAGTCCCATGAGGTATCAAGGTTATGGTTATAAAAATCAAGCCCAGCATCCTTAAGTTTTAAGGCTTGTGGCTTAGTTATCATCCCTAATGTCATGCAGGTTTCTAGCCCAAGTGCCTTGACTTCCCTGACGATTGTAGTCACAAGTTCAATATCTTTGTTATGAAGATTTCGCCATGCTGCCCCCATACAAAATCTCTGGGCGCCGTTATCCTTAGCGGCTTTTGCCCTTTTTACCACCTCTGCAACATTGATTAGCGATTCTTTTTGAATACCAGTATTATAATGCGCAGATTGAGGGCAGTATTTGCAGTTTTCAGGACAAGCTCCTGTTTTTATACTGGTTAAAGTACTGATTTCCATGTCCTTTTCAGGAAAATTGTCCTCAAGAACTTTATGCGACTGATAAATTAGGTTCATAAAAGGCTGATTATATAACTCTAATAATTTTTCCATATCATATTTCATAACTAGTAAACCGTAAAAATAAAATTAGTTGACTAGTCGGATGATTTAGCATAGGTTCCAGACCCAAGTCAACACAAATTTAGTAAAAAATGTTAGATCTAGTACAAGAAATTGAGGATAAAAAAGCCTCAAACCTATACAGAAATCAAAGGGTTTGGGATGAAAACCTAATTAATTTTGCCTCAAATGACTATTTAAGCCTGTCTCAGGATAATCGGATAAAACAAATAATGGCTGCAAAAGCCTTAGAATACGGGCTTGGTAGCGGATCCTCCCCTATGATTTCAGGATATTTTGATGTAACAAAAAGACTGGAACATGAGTTTGCCGAGTACTTAGGTTTTGAGGATTGTATTTTATTTAACTCTGGCTACCATGCTAATTTAGTGGTCATATCTAGTTTGCTAAAATCTCACACTATACTGCTTGATAAGCTTTCCCATGCATCGATTATAGATGGGTTGAAATTGGCGGGTAGCAAGTATTTTAGATATCCGCATAAGGATTTGAATAGTCTAGAACGAAGTCTGCAAAGCGCAGTAAATCCAGCTGTATACGTAGAAAGCATGTATAGCATGGAAGGTAAGATTTATCCTGCTGAAAAAGTAAATTTAATAGCTCAAAAATATAGGGCTAAACTCTTGATAGATGATGCACATGGAATAGGTGTACTTGGTAAAAATGGTGGTGGAGTACTTGAGCATTTTAGCATTGATAGCAGCAATATTGCATGCCTTATAGCCCCACTGGGCAAGGCTTTTGCTAGTATGGGGGCGATTGTTGCTGGTAACAAAACAACAGTAGAATACCTAAGGCAATTTGCAAGAAGCTATATATACTCAACAGCGCTTCCACCCCTTATTTCGTGGGGTACTTTGGAAGTTTTAAATATAATAAAAAAGGAACATTTCAGAAGAGAAAAGCTGGAGAACCTAGCAGCTTATTTTAATAAAAAAGCAATCAGTTTGGGGCTTAATCTTACTGCTTATGGCCTTACGCCTATCAGATGTGTGTTAGTAAAAGATAACCTACTTGCCTTAAAAATTCAGGAGTATTTAGAAACGCAAGGGTTTTTTGTGTCATGTATACGCCCGCCGACTGTGCCTAATAAAACTGCCAGAATAAGGGTGTCTTTAAATTATAATCACACTATATCAGACATAAACCTAGTTTTAGAAAAGATAGCGGAGATATATTGTGAGTAGCGTTATATTCTTACCAGGTCTTGGTTTTAAGGCTAATATATGGAGTGATATTGCGGTGCATTTTTCAAATAGCAAATGCGTTGATTTGCCCCAGATTACAAACCCAGATATAGAAATGTTAATTAATAAATTGGTGCAGCAAATTCCTAATAATTCCATAATTGTTGGCTGGTCATTAGGCGGACTTATAAGCCTTTTTTTATATAAATATTTCCCGCAAAAATGCTCAAAAATAATCATGGTTTGCTCTAGCGCCAAATTTTTAGAAGCAGAAAACTGGTCAGGAATTAAGCCAGATTATGACCTGCGAAACTTTATAAAACTTGTGCAGTATCCTTGTAGAAATATTGCCATAAGACAAAGCATTAATGAGAGTTTTGAAGGCATTTGCCCTTATTATTTAAGGTTACTAGAAGAATTGGATGCTAGAAAAATTTTAGAAAACATAAGTATTACAGTTAATTTTATACTAGGAGCAAAAGACGCAATTGTGGCTGTAAATCAGCCTATAAAAAACTTTCAAAAATACATTTTTGAAAGTGGTGGACATAGTATTTTTTTAAGTCAAAAAGAAGAATTTATAAGGGTTTTAAAAAATGCACTATCAGAAAATTAAAGAATGTTTTAATAAGGCATATGCCACATATGATGATTACGCTGTTATACAGAAAAAGATTGGCAATAAGCTTATTGAGCTGCTAGTTAATACAAAACAATCACCAAAAAATATAATAGATTTAGGTTGCGGTACGGGTTTTATAACTAATCATATCGCAAGTGTATTCAATGGATTTGAAAAGTTTTATGCTATAGATATAGCAAACCAAATGCTAGAAAAAGCAAAGGAAAAATTAGAGGAAAATATTGTTATAAAAGAACATAGCTTTGATGAAATTGACTTTTTTAATGAAGAGTTTGATTTAGTTTTTGCTAATATGTCACTCCAGTGGAGTGAGAATTTAGAGGCTACTATAAAGCATATTCATGAGAACTTAAAATCGGGGGGTATATTGGCATTTTCATTGCCTTTACTTGGTACATTTGAAGAGCTTCGCAATAAGCTTGATATGCTTGAATTTAATAGTGTTTTGCACTTACTTGAGGTTAGTAATTTCCAAATATTAGAAAGTAGTATTTATCATGAAAAGCTATATTTCCCATCGATGTTTTCTGCACTTCAGTCAATAAAAAAAGTGGGAGCGAATTTTTGTAAAGATCGGAATAAAAGTTTAATAATTAAATATGATAACTTTTCTCTTACATATAAAATTGGTATTTTTATAGGGAGGAAAATGTGAGATTCTTTATTTGCGGAACTGATACAAACATTGGCAAAACATATGTAACTGTACAGTTGCTTAAACATTTTAAAGAAAAAAATTATAGGGCAGTAGGGTTAAAGCCTATAGCTACTGGCGGCATGCCAAATGAAGATGCATTATTACTTCATCAGAATTCTTCAATAATTTTAGATTATAATACAATCAATCCATTTTGTTTGAATATGCCAATTTCACCTAATATTGCGTCAGACATTGAAGGTATAGATTTGAATATAAATAACATTTTAGCAAGTCTAAAACTAGATGAAATAAATGCCGATATTATACTAATTGAAGGCTCTGGAGGTGTTGAGGTTCCAATTAATAATACTGAGACCATGCTAGATTTAGCCTATAATCTTGATATACCGATTATTGTGGTGGTTGGTATAAAACTTGGGTGTATTAATCATGCAATACTTAGCCATAAAGCTATAATAAATAAAGGGGCTAAGTTTGCAGGCTGGATTGCAAATATTATTGATCCAGATAATTTAGAAACTGAAGCTGTGATTGATACTATCAAAAACTATATAAACGCCCACTGTTTAGGCAGGGTTGAATATGGTGGTGAAATAACTTTGCATATGTCATTTACTATATATAACTTAAATGAAATACGGTAGAAATTTATAGTTAGTTTATGGATTGCCGCAGAATGCTACGCATTCCTCGCAATTGTATGGGTTCGGAGTATCGGTGACGGAATTTTGAGTGAAAAGGGTTGACAATAAGTCTGAAAGGGTTGTGTAAAACGCTTTCTTTTTTCCT
>MKSX01000022.1 GCA_001897445.1 Alphaproteobacteria bacterium 33-17
GCTGGTCAGAATAATGGCGTTGGAGTTGCTCCTTCGGCTCCAATACCATCGGCTTCTACCAGTGTGATTCCATCGGTTCCCAAGCCACAAGTGCCAGTTCAGCAGCCTTCTAGTAAGTCAACGGCTCCAGAACCAACTGCTGCTTATAGAAATTTCGATCCATATACTGGAACTATGTTTAATGGAGCAACACCACCATCTGGTTCCACAACTACAGTCACAACGCCAGCATCACCTACTACTTCAGCAACTCCATCGGCTCCTGCTCCAGCTCCAGCAGCTACAGGTAGCTCTGGCATAACCCCTCCTCAGGTTCCTAACCCTCCAGCGCCAACTCAGGTAGGAAAAGAAGCTGTTATAAAGCATATGGATAGTAAGTTTAAAGCATCATTTAGCCTTAAAAGCATTATTAAAGTTGGTTTGACCTTAGCAAGAAGAATTGGTATTGGTGCATTTTTATTCAAAGGCACCAAGAATATAATGTCGCGTCCTCTTGCTATCGGTATTTCGGCTGCTGCAAGTATCGCTTTCAACTACTTTGTTTTTGAGAAAGGAAACTACAAACCAACATCTAAATTCGGTAAGTTCATATGTGAATATGTTTTAGGTGGGCGTAACAGCTTAGAAGATCAAAAAGCAATTGATGCATATAAAAATGCTAATAATATGGCAGATGACGCTAAAATTGCAGCTGACAATCATCCAAAACAAACAAGCTGGACTGACTTAGCCTTAGGTACAAGAAATACTCGCCAATATAAAGGCTTGTAATCTTTTTTTGATTTATCAATTACTAAATCGAGGTTTGAATGGGAATGAAATCTATAAACCTCGATTGATTAAAGTTTTTAAAAGATATAGAGCTATTTCTATTAAATAGCTCTAAGTGGTTCAAAACCATATTTTTCATAAAAAAATATTAAGATCTAACTAGCTAATATTAACAAAAAGTTAAATTACAATATTGATAATTACCTTGTTTTATGATATTATATCCCAATTAAATCATAAACTATACAGTCATGACAAAAGCAATTTTAAGACCTCATTTATATACATTTATTAGAAATTATATGAATGGTCGAACAACCATTAACAAAGTTACTGAAGCTTTTAAATACAATACAGAACTATAAAAACAATAATAATACAGAGAACCATATGGCAAAAGATTCAAATAATGTTCCAGTAGAATTAATTAAAGAGTATATTGATTTAGCTGGTAAAACCACAAATCTCACTCTTTTAAATGCAAAAGCAAATGAACTTATTGAAAAGCTAAAGGAATTAAGCAATAAGTTTTCAGAAGAACAAATAAAAAGCATATTATCTAGTATAGATTCGAGTGGACTTACAATTTTACATTATGCAGTTTATACGAATTTTGACCTTGTTAAAACTTTAGTCGAAGGTGGAGTTGATGTTAATAATGTTGCGTCTATTTCTAAAGCAACACCACTTATGGCTGCTGCAAAAGCAAGCAAAAATAATCCTGTACCATATCTTGAAATTGCTAAATACTTAATTTCTAAAGGTGCAGATTTAGAGCTTCTTGATAAAGATAAAAATAGCGCTCTTTTCCTCGCTGTAAAAAGTGATAATGTTGAAATAGCAAAGTTGCTTATTGACAATAAGGCACAAACAGATAGAAATTTATATCCATCTTTATTTTCTATAGCTTTAAGTAAGAAACATAATGAACTTTTACCATTACTTGTAAATGAGAAAGTTTTTAAATTTGCTTTAAATGATTATATGAAAAAATCAAGTGACAATGTTGTACTTGAAATAATTAAGCATATTGATAAAACTCAGGAATTTTATAACAAAGTTATTGTAAATCAATTTAAAAGTGTGTGCGAAACTGTAAATTATGTTGCTGACTTAGATTTCTTATACAATTCTCTTAATGTAGATGAAAATAAAGCAATGTTTATTTTTGAAAACTTAAAAGCTGAAAGTTTAAATGATACTTTTATTAAATATCTTATTGAAAAGCATATTGAAGAAAATAATAATTTAAACTCAATTCTTGATATTACTAATATTGAATTTAATAAGACAATAACATGCCATCGTATTGCCACAATTATTAAACAAAAAATTTCTGTATTATCTACTGAGTTTGTGGAAAAAATAACAAATGAGCAAATTAAATTACATTTAAAAGCTTTAATTAAGAATGATATTGTACATAATGATAATTCTACAACCGTACCCACCCCAGTTCCACCAGTAGATTTATCTAAGACTAGTCCTGATAAATCAGTAACACCATCATCGACCACTACTTCTGGAAATTCGGTTACGACTACGGGGGCTGCATTACGTGGAGTGACACCGCCATCTGGTTCCACAACTACAGTCACAACGCCAGCATCACCTATTACGACAGCAACTCCAGCGACTCCTGCGGCTCCAGCTCCTGCAGCTACAGGTAGTTCTGGCACAACCCCTCCTCAGGTTCCTAAGCCACAAGCGCCAGTTCAGCTTAGTAAAGAAGCTGTTATGAAACATATGAACAGTAAATTTAAGGCATCATTTAGCCTTACAAATATTGTTAAAGTTGGTTTTACTTTAGCAAGAAGAGTTGGTATTGGTGCATTAATATTTAAAGGTATCAAGAATTTAATGCCGCGCCCTCTTGCTATCGGTATTTCGGCTGTCGCAAGTATAGTTTTCAACTACTTTGCTCTTGAGAAGGGTAATTACTCACCAACATCTAAACTAGGCAAGTTTATATGCGAATATGTGTTAGGTGGACGTAACAGTGCTGAAGATCAGAAAGTGGTTGAGCCTTATGTAGCAACTATACCACTTGATGTTAAAAGCGAAGCAAGAACACATATATATCAAACAAGTTTGTTAGATATGGCTGTAGGCACAAGAAACACTCGCCAATATAAAGGCTTGTAATATAACAAAAAAAAAGCTATTTAGGTTTTTATAACTTAAATAGCTTTTTTTTATAAATTTTTTGGACTAGCTACCTAAACCAAGGTTTCTTAAAGTATCATTTCTTTCATAAATAGATTTTTCTTGAGGAAAAAGTTTACTACATCCGTGCGACTCTAAGAATCTTCTAATTGCATCTGGATTCTCACCGTTGTTATTTAATTCTTCTGTAATTTTGTAACAGTCACTAAGTCTTTTAAGCTTTTTAATATCACTTCTGGCATTTGGAAATAATTTATCAAATTCAACTGATTTACGTTCAAATTTTTTTCTAAAACTTTCTTCTGTATGTTTACCCATTATATTTATACCCTTGTAAATTCGTTAAATTTATCTTTATACTATCATAGAGATAAATTTTAATTTTTCAATTATTTTGTTTACCGCAGGTTTTAAATGGTTATATTAAAATAATATTTTAATTTTTAACTTTGGTATACAAATTAGTGGCTGAAGAAGGCGAAGACAAGTCGCAAAAAACCGAAGATCCCACGCCCAGACGGCTTGAGGAAGCCTTAAAACGTGGACAAATAATATATTCAAAAGAAGTTACTAACTTCCTGGTTTTCTTGGCAATTGTTGCTATAGTTTGGCAAGGTCTTCCTATTATAGGTCGGCAAGCTATTTTCGATTTTCGAAAGTATATACAACGCCCGGATGAATTTGGACTTACTGAAAACTTACTCAAAGAAATATTGTATGAGGTGAGTTTAGATTTTATGTTACTATCTTTAGTGCCTGCGTGTGTAGTAATGGTTATGGCGATAGTTTCTGTATTTGTACAAAATGGTCAGATCAATTTTTCAGCCGAGCCATTAATACCTAAGTTTGAAAAAATATCACCAATAAAGGGATTAGGCAGACTTTTTTCAACAAAAACAGTTGTGGAGCTTGTTAAGGGCTTAATAAAGCTCACTATTACAGGTGTAATATGTTATCTAACTGTAAAGTCTTCTCTAAAAAGATTAAAAACCATATATGATCATGAAATTTTCTCGGTTATAACTTTTATTCATTCTATGGCAAAAGAGCTGGTGCTATCGGTAGCAATCATACTGTTTTTTATGGCGATTTTCGATTATTTGTATCAGCGCTTTGATTATATGCAAAATTTACGTATGTCACGTCACGAGCTTAAAGAGGAATACAAAGAAACCGAAGGTAGCCCTGAAATTAAAGCTAAACTTAAGAAAATGCGTAGCGAGCGTGCAAATAAGCGTATGCTTGCCAATGTTCCTAAAGCAGATGTGATTATTACTAACCCAACTCACTATGCGGTTGCGCTGCAGTACGATCCGCAGACAATGCCAGCGCCAATGGTTATTGCTAAAGGTGTGGATCATATGGCATTTAAAATTAGGGATATTGGTACTAAAAATAATGTGCCGATTGTTGAAAACCCTAGCCTTGCCCGTGATCTTCACAGGTTAGTGGAAGTTGATGAATCAATACCACTTGACTTATACCAAACTGTTGCGGAAGTTATTAGCTACGTGTATAAGATTAAGGGCAAATCTCTGTAACTTGAATAGAATTATTTTTATAAACTGGACATGTGAATCATGTTTATTTGATTGCGAAAAACGCCAAAGCGTTTATTCGCTTAAAAATGGGTGTTAAGTAAAAAAATAGTTCCCCGGACTATTTTTTTACTTCCCCCAGCTCACCCATTTTTAATCTCATATACCTTATCTTTAAAATTTTAAATTATTCTAGCTATTCCCTCGTTGGCATCATCTAGATCCCTAAACATACTATCTAAATTTCGCTCTACTTTAGGCACTTTATCTTTAGGATAATACTTTTTTAAATGATCTTTTCTATAACATATCTGATATCCTTTGATATCCTTTTGGAATTTTTCAAGCAACTCCTGATCATCTTTTTGCAATATTATTTCATAGAAATCGTTTAATTTTGGTATATGAGATAACGCCTTAAAATCATCTAAATACTTTATAGCAATTTGAAGAGATTTATCGGGAGAGTAATTTTGCTTTTGCAGCTCTTCAATAACATACGATAAATCAATTCCTGCCATTTTATCGATATATATACTTAAATTAATCCAGGGCATTATTTGGAAAAATTCTTTTTCAGTTCTTTTAGATTTTTTAATTTGCTCTAAAATATTATCCGTGCTTAAAGCTCCTGACTCTAAAATAGCTTTAAGTGTCACAATGCATTTATGATTTATAAGTGTCTTTAAGCCAATAATTTGATTATCTTGATACGTTGTTTTGAGCGCAACTTTTTTAGCGATATCTTGCGGTACTCCTGCTAATAATACCTTTGTGATATGACCTTGGTTATATCTATACGTGTTTAACAATGGTCTAGTTATTGCTAATTCTAAATCTATCTCAGGAATGAAGTTTAGAAAAAACCTTATTATTTGAATCTGATCTTTACCATGATAAGTGTCACTCAGTTTGTAAATAGCATAATAGTTACGTTCCTTTAACATATTTTTAAATTTTTCTGGTGATAAAGAGTACAGAAAATGAATTTTCTCTATATTACTTCTTTTATAATAAAGTATGCTCATTAGCATATTGTGACCGTGCACAAGCCCACCATTACTTGATAGGACATTTTCTGTAAGCTCTGGGAATTCCTCAAATAATGCCATTAATGCAACTAATTTGCCATATTTAGCTACATCATGAAATAAACTATATTCTTTACCTACTATATAATTAGCCATTTTATCCCTTCCTACGGTATTTAAAATAGCTGATACCAATTCAAAATTTTCTTTGCGATACGCATGTTCTAAAACGAAATGACAGTCATCAATGTCAATAATTGCCGAATCCTCTTTTGCCTTTTCTTCTTTATAAAATTTATGCAGCAGATATCTTCCTATATTTGTATAGCCAAGGCGACAAGACCAAAATAATTTTCTGCAATTAGAATCTTGGCTAATTATTTGCACAATACCTTCGGGAAATAATCTGTATATTTCATACTTTTCTTTTAAATCCCTAACGTTAATCATCATTTCAAGTTTAAGATTTCCATCTACTTCGTTTAGAAAGAATTCTATTATTTCAGCCTTAGAGCGCTTGCATATTTCTCTAAATACCTCAAATTGATTATATTTAATAAATTCTTCCTTTTCAGCTTTTGTAAGGGTTTTATAAAGGATAATTAATGAATCTAGTTGTATTGGCTTTATTAAACTCATAAAATAAGAACGAGTAAATCCGACTCTTAATCTGCGATAATCATTTAGTATAGCAAACTTATGTAAATCTTCTGGCAAAATTTGACTACTTAAAAAGATAAATAGCTCAGAATTGCCACTAAAATAAGCCTCAGTAAGTACATAAAAATTATTAAAGACCAAAGCTTCTTTTAAAATGGTTTGATCTAACAATTTAAATATTTCTATTTCACCTGACTCAGCTGGATATCCTAAGCTTCTAAAATTATTCTTAATTCCACGAACAATGCTTAAATGGCTTGTTTTATGCGATTTTTCTAAACATAGCTTGGCAAATTCGGGTTTATCATACATACAGGCATAGTTAAAAACTAACTGCAAAAAACTGTTCTTATTTTCTGGCTGTATGTTACTCAACAAAAAATTAAAAGATTCAATATAATCTTTTTTAATGATTTCTTCTAAAGTAAAGTCAGGAGATGAGAGGTGTTTTAAAGCTTCTAATTTATTCTCAGTATACAATGCCTCAAATAAAGTTTGAGCAATTTCAATATGACCGCATCTCAGAGCATTACCAATAGAAGCATAATTTTTGCGATATCCTTTTATGATTAAATTTGTAGTATCTTTTGAAAAGAGACTTATAAATAATCTTACAGATTTAACATTTCCCGTTTCACATAAAATTTCTAAAGGGTTATAGCCGTAATTTTCTCTAGTTAAGATTTCCAGTAGTTTTTCTTTACCTAAATATTCTGTAAGTTTTTCAATTAATTTTGGATAATTATAGTCGCAAGCTTCTGTAAAAATATTACAATTTTGATTATTTTGAATATTAGCTTTTAATATTTCTGGAGTGATTTTTTCAATTAGTTTTAACGATATGTTTTCAGAAATTACAATTGCTTGAAAGTATATATTATTAGGTATATTTTCTATCTCAGTTTTACTCAAATTTTTGAAAGAATTTTCTAAATCTTTCTCATTATCACTTATTATAGCTTCATATAAATCTGAATAAATTTCAGCAACAGTTTGTTGGCGGCGCATATATTACCTTAATAATATTTATTAAATTAAGGTAATATACCTATCACGATGTAATATCAACCAAAAGTTAGTCGCTGAGACTTTTGTAAATCTGCGCACTTCTTGTGCTTATAACTCTATCAACAAACGCCAAATTGTTGCTACTTAAGTTTTCTTCAGTCATCGCCATGATTCTATAGCAAATTTCGTTAGGAAGGTCTGGCTCCGCTTTCTGCAGGAAACTACCAACAAAATCTTGTTTACATACAAGTGCAGTATTGCCCAGATCATATTCGATTTTGATAGCATCCTTAACCTTATGATTTGAATAAATATGTTCATTTGGTGATAAATTCGGTTTGCGTATCATGCTTTTAAAAATGCTTGATATGGAATATAAAGATGAAATAATAATATTATCATTCGGTATTAATGTTATTGCAGTATAAACATTTTGAAATTGATTATAAATTTCATTAAGTTCATTACATATATTTTTTGCTGTTTTATTGGCATCTTCTTTGGTAACGGATCCTAAAATGTAAGGGTCTAAATTAATTTTCATAAAATGAAAAGTATTTGAAAACATTAAATCTTTATTAAAGTGTGTTTGCATCTCACGTAAAGCCAATAATAGCTCTACTGCAGAATACTCTCCTTTCTTACATAAATTTGCCTTGTAGCATGCTTTAAGTAGTAACATTGGTAAATTATCATTCCTGATTACTCTGTCTTTAAGGATAATTTTACCTAGGTCAAAATTTTCTGAATATGTACTAATAACCAGTAATGTTTCAAAATCATTTGTTGCCGAAATTGTATCTTTTAAGACTTTTTCAGAGTATAATTTATTATTTATCAGATACTTAAGTAAATTAATATGCTTTCTGCAAGCCGCCATTCTAAATGGCGAAGATGAAAAATCAATTTTATATCCTGTTTGTAGGTACTCTGCCTTACTGTTTATAAGAAGCTCAAAAATTTCTTCCATTTTTTCAGAAAGTTCTAGTTTATTGATAGTTATATTATGAGCAAGTACCTGAATAGGCATTTGAGACAAAATATTCATTAAATTGGGGTAAGCTTTATTAGTTAAAAGTAATCTGATAATTTTAAGAGTATTCTCATCAGGTATTTTTTCACAAGCCAGATGTAAAGGCGTGTTATTATGAGTGCTTAACCTTGAATTAGGATCCGCACCATTCTTTAGTAATGTATTAACCCATTCAGGGTTGTTCAGTGACACTGCTAAATGTAATGGGCTTTCAAAACCCTCGGTAATTCTAAGTAAGGAATTAAACTTACTACACATCAGTTGATTGACAAAACTTACAAAACCAGGGTCAGTAGAGGCCTGTAAATTAAGTTTATATTGTGAAATAAGATTATTCACAAAGTAATTTAAAACTGAATAATCACTAGATTTACCTAGTAATTTGTTAAAATCTTTTCGCTTTTTAGTATTATTTTTATTTAATGCCATAGCGAACCTCAATAAATAGTTAATCAAATATATAATTATACATCTTTTTGTAACTATAAACCAGATTTGTGAACTTAAAAAAATATATATTAATATTTTTCTATATTTTTCAACGACATGTTGATTAAGTATAAAACTTTTATTATAATCTTTAAACATACAATTGTTAATTTATTAAAACAAATGTATAATTAAATGATAATTTGAGAGATTTTGTTATGAGAATAAGTTTAGCATTTTTATGTTTATCTACCTTTTTTGTAAATAGTGCTTTGGCATGTAGCGCTCAGGATATTATAGTATCTGATGCCGTAATATCGAAGCCTTTAAAAGGTAAGAACTCGATATCGTCATTTATGACAATTAGAAATAAATGTGCTGAAGATTTAAAATTATTAGCTGTAGAAGCGCCATTTAAGAATATTACAGAGCTTCATGATATGAAACATGAAGGTGGTATAATGAAGATGTACAAAGTTGATTCTATAGACATTGCTGCCAATTCTGTCGTTCATTTAAAGCGTGGTGGAATGCATGTAATGTTTATGAAACTAGAAGGCACTATAGATACATCAGAGCCAGTGAATCTTAAAGTTAAGTTTGATAAGGACTTAGAAGTAGAAACAACAGCAATATTTAAAGAAATGAAAGGTGGAGACCATCATAAAAAGCATTAGGTAAGTACGTATATTCGGGAGGGAGTTATGTTTGTTACGCCATTAGAAAATAGTATGTTATACACCATGGTAGAGTTTTCTCGTAAGAACGTTCTTCCTCTTAAGAATTTTGCAAACATGCTGCAAGTTTATCAATCAAGTCCGTTAAATATATTTAAAGGAACAGAAATTGATAGACTGTTAAATGCTAATTTAGAATTTACAGATAGATTCCTAAAGGAATATTCAAAGCCAGAATTTGGTATTAATAGCGTTAAGATCGGGACTAAAGACATTAAAATTGTAGAAGATGTGGTAATGCGTAAAAGATTCTGCAATTTAATACATTTTAGAAAAATATCTGAAAAATATCAGAATTTACCTAAATTACTTATTGTTGCGCCTCTTTCAGGTCACCATGCAACTCTGCTTAGAGGGACAGTAAAGGATACATTACCTCATTTTGACGTATATATAACTGATTGGATAGATGCATCTAAAGTTCCTATGGCTCATGGTAAATTTGATTTAGATGACTATATTTACTACACCAAAGACTTCATGAATAATTTAGGACCTAATTTATCGGTTATGGCAGTATGCCAGCCTGTTGTTCCAGTTCTTGCAGCTGTTTGCTTACTTGAGGAAGAAGGAAGAACGCCTGTTGATAATATGATTTTGATGGGGGGACCTGTAGATGCACGTAAATCAAGTACTCAGGTTACAAAATTTGCTGAAAACAGATCAATGAACTGGTTTGAAACTAATGTTATTACAAGGGTTCCTATTAACTACCCAGGATTTGGTAGACCTGTTTATCCCGGATTTATACAGTTATTTGGTTTTATGGCAATGAATATGCAACGTCACGTTGGTGAACATTTCAAACTCTATCAGCACTTAGTTGTTGGTGATGGTGACAGTGCAGATCAACACATTAAGTTCTATGATGAATATTTATCGGTACTAGATGTGACAGCGGAATACTACCTGCAAACAATTAAAACAGTATTCAAAGATTTTGATCTTCCAAAAGGAAAAATGTTAGTAGGTGATAGAAAAGTAAAGCCTGAGGCTGTAAAACATGCGGCATTGCTTTGTATTGAAGGTGAACTTGATGATATATCTGGAATTGGTCAAACTAAAGCTGCTATAGATATTTGTACGCATATTCCAAAAAGCAGGTCTCATTACCATTTGCAAAAAGGCGTAGGACATTACGGCGTGTTTAACGGTCGTAAATTCAGAGAAAGTATAGTACCAGTGATTAAAGACTTCTGCTATAAAAATATAAGAGACTAATTATCTTGGGATATTATAATCTCTCATTGGTCTTGTACCTAAAGCTACGTCTACCCATTTAGTGGTCGTATATGGATGGTTTTCTAGTGCTTTTTGAGCCTCAATACTTAGATTCTTAGATGCCATAGGTTTTATGGTTTCTATATCTTTGCTAATATTACGCCCACCTAAAATACAGTTAAAAAAGATTTTACTTAAAAATCCTTTAGGTTCATAATTACGTTTTTCTAAAATAAAATAATTTAGAATACTTGATGCTATGTAAGAAATTCCTATTTTGATAAATTTATTATCCAGCAGATTTTTTGTATATGGCTTCAAAATACTAATGTTATTATTAATTAAAGAAGCAAATGCCACTCTTCTAGCTAAATTAATACAGACTAAAAAAGCACTAATTAAACTCAATTGCAGAGTATAATACTTATCAAGCTCCTGTAATAAGGTTTGTTTATTAATTACTAGCGGCACTTGTGAATCTTGTGAATTTTCCTTTTGCTTATTTTGATTATCGTTTTGCTTAGAGGCCGTTTTGTTTATAACAGATTCGGCTATTTCCTGTTCCATCTTGATTTTTATGGATTCTATATAAAGTTTTGCTAACTTGTAAGGTGCTGCATTAGAATTTTGTTCAATATCAAATTTAGCATTGTACGCAAGTAATAGCCTAACAGTTTGCTCATCTTGATTTTCAGCTGCAATATATATTGGTAACTTTGAATCACCATCTGGAATACCAGGATCGGCTTTATTTTCTAGCAAATATTTTATATACTGATGGTTTTGTAACCAGACAGCAAAATAAAGAGCTGTCTGATTGCTCTCATTAACACTGTTAATATCATAATTTGAATATTGGCTTATAATAATGTCATTTATAAGATTGATATCGGTAGTGAAAAACTTAGCGAAATAATGATATGGTGTTTGATCTTGAGGAATAAATAACTTCGCTCCATTCTTCAGCAAAAATTCCGCAATTTCCTTTTCATTGTATAAAATAGCAAGTACCAATGCAGAAAAGCCCTGATCACCTTTTGTAATTTCAAGGTTAATATCAGTTTTTTTATCAAGCATTATCTGAAGTATATCAATTTTACCAATAATTGCTGCTAAATGCCATATTGTATAACCATCAGATGATGTATTGCTTAAAATTTCCTTTCTTTTGTATAAGTGAGAGTTATCAATAAACTCCTGCCACTTGGGATCTTGTTTTAATAAATTTTTACTTTCAGGGTTTGAAAAATCACATGTTTTATTTAAAAGGTATTCAAGAATTTCTTTCATAATAAATGCGGTAGAATAATTTATAGTTAAATATATCCTACCGCATTGTAAAATGATTACAAGCCTTTATATTGGCGAGTGTTTCTTGTGCCTACAGCCATATCTAACAAACTTGTTTGATCTATATGTGTTCTTGCTTCGCTTTTAACATCCAGTGGTATAGTTGCTACGTAAGGCTCAACCACTTTCTGGTCTTCCAGGCTGTTACGACCACCTAACAAATATTCGCATATAAACTTGCCTAGTTTAGATGTTGGTGAGTAGTTACGCTTTTCAAGAGCATAGTAATTGAAAGCTATACTTGCAGCAGCCGAAATACCGATAGCAAGCTGGCGCGGCATTATATTATTAATGCCTTTGAATAATAATGCACCAATACCAACTCTTCTTGCCAAAGTTAAACCAACTTTAACAATACTTGCAAAGCTGAATGATATTTTAAACTTACTATCCATATGCTTTACAACAACTTCTTTACTAAGCTGAGTTGGCGCTGGAGGGTTAGGAACCTGAGGCGCAGGAGGTGTTGTTCCAGCAGGATTACCCGACGGCGCTACACCCGTAGGAGCAGAACCAGTGCCATTAGGCTGACCAACTGCTGCGTTTGCTGCTGCTTCTTTTTCTTTCATTATTTCTTCTTCTAGCTTATCTAATCTTTCCTGCTTATCCTTTTGAGATTCTGAAAAAATTGGCTTTGTAGCACCAGCTTTAAGAAGAAGCTTGATAGTCTCATCATTTGAATTAGGAGATTCTAGTGCAATTTCTATACAAGATTTATTGCCTACATTCATAAGTTTCAAATATTCTGTTTTAGAATTAGAAGTTTGATGCGCATATCTGACAACCTGATCCAATCGATTCGCTTTATTAGCATTAGGTAATGTACCTCTCTTATAAATATCATCATCTTCCTTTCTGCTAAGTAAAACTTTAATTACTTTCGAGTGTCCATGTCCAACAGCAATATGTAAAGCATTATTTTCATTTACGCCTCCTGCCGTAATACTTGCGAGATTATCCATTAAATATTCTACAACATTTTCATGTCCTGCAGCTGCAGCTTTTCTAATAGCATCGTCTTTTGTATTTTGATCAATATGTTCACTTGGTATTGCTTGCATAATATTGACATGACCTGCTTCTGCAGCGAGGTTATAATGCTTTTTTAGTTTCTCAGAATTTATACATATAACTTCCACTAATTTGGTATACGCATAAAGATTGCCTTTATCAATTGCTAGCTCAACAGGTAACTTAAAGTCGCTTAAGTATTCATAGTATTCATTTTTACTTTCAATAAGCTTATCTAATTCATTATTATCACCATTTGCAATTGCATCATGAAGTGGTGTTGTACTCAGTCCAAATAATTTTCTTAACTCTTCGTTCCCTGAATACTTAGCTAAATCGCTTAGTGTACCACCTTTATTTATATTTTTATGTGATAATAATGCTTTAGCAATTTCAACTCTCTTTTCTTTAACCGCAAAATGCAACGCTGAACCGTGAGTACCATTTTGGGCGTTTACGTCTATTTTATCGCCATGATCTAGTAAACGCTTAACCATTTCTAAATCATTTTTTTCAACAGCTATATATAAAGGGGTTTTATTATCTTTGTTAATAGCATTGAGATTAATATTTTTATCTTTAAGCTTTGTAATTAAATCATACTGATAGTTTTCTACTAAGTAATGGATGAATGATTTGTCATATTGATTATTCGCTACATCTTGTGCATTTAAATCAATACCTTGGGTATCAATTAAAGTTTCAACTATATCCCATCTGTGTTGTGATGCAGCTTTTAAAAGAAAGTGAGTATTATTATGTTTTTTATTCAAATCATCAATACTATACATGTGCTTCAAAATATTTTCGTGAACACGATCAAATACTTCTCTTGTTAAATCTGTTCCTTCTAAAATACTTTTTAAATCTTCTAATGCTTTATTGTCAGACTTGGCAGGAGGAATAATAGGTTGTGGCGCTGGATTTTGTTCTTGATTAACTTCTTCTACTAATTTATCTAATCTAGCTTTTGTAGAAGTTGAAGCAATAAGCTTTGCACCTGCTTTAATTAGAGTTTTAATTGTCTCATCATTTGATCTATCTGAAAGTAATGCATATAATAAAGGTGTTCCGCCTTTATTATCTTGAGCTTCTATTTTAGCTCCTGTTGATAATAATAATTCTACCACTTCTTTTTTACCACGTATTGCAGCATAACCAAGTGGAGTTACACCATTGTTATCTGGAGCTTCTATATTAGCTCCTTTTGCGATAAGTAACATAATTGATTCTTTACTTCTATGGAAAACAGCATGATGTAATAGCGTAAAACTATTGTTGCCTATTTGATTTAAATCAGCAGGTGTATATTCACCTTGATTTAAATAATTTTCAAATTCATTCCAATTTTGTTCATCATATTGAGCATTTAATACAAGTTCTAGAACTTCTTGCTTACTTTTAGCCATAATCACGCCTATTTTAAAAATTTGGCTTAATTATAATGTAAAAATCGCAAAATGTCAATCAAATATTAACTTTTAATTAACATTGGCATTATCTAACTGATTTGTATACAAAGTTTAAGAATCTTGAGATGGTGAAGGCGTTATATTATTATAACCTTTAAAATATACCTCAGAAATATAGCGTCTGCCGCCCGATCCACGCTTAAGCTGAACCACTATATCTATAACAGAACGTATATAATCCTTGATTTCAGCTGGTGGCATGCCAAGACCTGCCTGCATTACCATAAGCTTTAGTTGCTCCATTGCCATTCTTGGCGTATCAGCATGGAGGGTTGAAATTGATCCTGGGTGACCAGTATTTATAGCCCTTAAAAAGCTGAAAGCTTCTGCTCCTCTAAGCTCACCTACAATAATTCTATCAGGACGGAGCCTTAGGCACGCTTCAATAAGATCTTGAGTAGTGACTTTTGCTCTACCCTGCCCACCTTTGGAAGCAAGCAAATGTACCCTGTTTTTATGATTTGGCAGTAATACCTCTCTTGCATCTTCTACTGTAATAAGTCTTTCTTCTGTTGGAATCTCTAAAAGAGCAGCATTTGTAAAGGTTGTTTTACCAGTAGACGTACCACCACTTATTATAATATTTTTTTTACCCTTAATAGCTTTACTTAAAAACTCACGAATCTTATGAGTTTGCATCAGATCTGCAAGCTCTTTGTCGAGCGGATCTTCAACTTCACCTGTGGCTGTCATATCAAAAGCACCGCGCTGCTCATATGTATCAAATGTATAACGCTCTGTTGAACCTTTCCTGATAGACATAGCAATAGTACCAGCTTCACATGCAGGTGGGAATACTATCTGAATACGGAAACCATTTGGTAAAGTTGCTGAAAGCAATGGGTTTTCTTCACTTACTTTTTGCTCAGTAGATTGAGCAACTAAACGCGCGAGCGACTTTAAATGCTCTAAATTAAGCTCGGGAATAACTTCATTACGCATATCCCCGCGTTTTTCTATCCATACCTCACCCGGAACATTTACCGAAATTTCCGACACCCCTTCTTCAGCAAAAATGCTATTAAAGGGGGTCAGATATGTTTCTAGTGCGGTAAAGTTAGTCATAACTACTAATACTTTTTAATTAAAGATTTATTCTTAGGGAATAATAGATCTTTTTTCACAAATACCTTAATTCTTGTACCTTGATCAACTGTAATGGTTGGTCTTTCATCAAGGCTGCCTTTCGCAATATTTTTAGCAGCATCATTAATATTTTGCTGTGAATCATATAATGATTTTTGACCAATTGTTTTCTCAGGCTGAATTGTTGTCTGAGTAACCTCGCCAGTTGTAGGATTTGTTGTAGTAATGGTCTGTGTTTGACCTTGAGTTTGTTGCTGATTTGTATATTGCTCAGCTTGGTACGAAACCGCATAAGTGATAACAGATAAAAGAATAGCATTTGACATAACTTCAAAGTATTTATTATCAACAAAGCCTTCTGCCCCTGCTCTACCGATTTGATCAATACCTGGTGAATCAACCATAATATCTACACCATCTGGTCTAATAATCCTGCTCCAGACAATGGTCACTCTCTTTTGACCACGTTTAATTTCAGCTGAATAGTTACCAACTAGTCTTGAACCCTTTGGAATCATGATTGCTCTTCCAGACTCACCATATACGTCACGGCTTACAACACCTCTGATATAACCTTTCATATCTGTGTTAATTGCAGTCTCTAAGATAGCATCAATAATTTTACCTTGTGCAACTGTATAGTCTGTTTCACCAATACGCGAAGCCTTAACTTGCTCTGCCGAAGTTTTAGTTGGCGAGAAATCAGGAGTAATTACCTGAGATGCAAGTCTTAACTGCTCTTTTTTCTTTGATTCTTCAGGAGTTTCTGAAGCACCGCCACCGCCTAACATAATTGCTGACTTTCTTCTTTGCTGAAGCTGCTCATTATTTGTTTCAATTCTAGGCTGACTAACAGCAGGAATTTCAGGAACAATAGGAAGAGCAATCGGTTCTGCTCTTGGAAGCTCTGGAACCGCAGGCGCAACCACAATTGGCTCTGGCTCTATAACTCTTGGCGCTTCTGGCATTGCCGGTACTGAAGGTAATGTAGACTTAGATACATCAACAGGCGGAGGAGATACAGCCTTAACATCTTCAATCTTTGGCATATCTTTTGTATTCTTTGGCTCAGGACTTGAGAAAAAGAAATTATACGAAATAAAGCCCATCATAACAACGAATACTACTATTATAGCAATATTTTTACCTGGCATTGCAGCAACTGAAGATAAACCACGCTCTACTTCAGGATTCTCAAACTCATCATCGAGTTCATTTTTATTATTTGGGTTGTTTTTATCTTTTGACATGATAATTCCCGCCTATTTTTTTGGTTCATCAGGATAATAGAATCTTACAACGTAAGCTAAGTCATCATCTACTTTTGCTTCAGGCAATTTCGAGAAAATATCAAAATTATACGTTCTTCTATTTGATACAATCATAAGGTTTGTGTGAACAAACTCTTTTTGAGGCTTTATTATAATCATTCTGCCATCTGCTTCAATTGACCATGCATATGGATTACCAAAAGAATAACCCTGCACTGTTTCATCAAGACCAAGCTCGATTACTGTCTGGAAGTCAGTATGCATAACTACTTTGTATATATCATTTTCATCATATACAAAAGTTTTCACCCTGCTATCTGTTTTAGAAACATCGTATGCAATTGCATTAGATGCAAATAGCAATACAGCTAATAACATTAATTTTATCGCTCTTATCATTGTACAATCTCCTCATCTACTCTATAAGATGTCACTTTAAAACCAATTGGATTTACGAATCTTTCTTCCGCTGAAAGAGTCATATTTGCAATGTCAAACTGAAGTGTTGCAATTTTGTTGAAAACTCTAAAGCTTTCGCCGTTTTCATTAATTCTGAATCTTACTGTTGCAACATTTCCCTGATCATTATATTGAATGGACTTAATTAAAATCGTTGTATAAATTCTTGCACCGTATAAATATATCGGACTTTGCTTTTGATCTAGTAAAAATCTTTTAAATGGCTGATATACATTCGGCGAAGAAAGCAGCCTTGCTACTGTATCAAATTGATATTCATAGTCTGCATTATTATAAGTTTCTCTTGCTCTAATGTACTTAACAATAAAGTAATTCTTGATTGACTCATTACGTGTCATATAGTTATTCATATTAGCACTGTCAACAACGGTTGTAATGCCAGTATTTTCTTCAACCTGAATTACAAAAGGCTTTACAGTTCTAGCAAGAGTCAGTTCTTTAATATAAATTAAACCCACAATACATCCTATAATAAGTAAAATAATAATTAGCAAAAACAAGTTTCTTTGAGCCAATACGTTAGAATAGCGATCGTAATACCAGTTCTTTACTTCACTGATTACTTCACCTGATTTAACGGTTATTACTTCTTTTGTCTTGTTTTCAGCCATATTTTTTCCCAGTTTATATTTTTATAATATATTAAAAAATTAACCATTTCAATTTTTTTTTCTTTATATTTTGCATACTTATACAAAATTTTCATCTAATGGCCATCTTGATTTGGGTTCTATGTCCAGAGAATCAAGCTGATTAAGCCTTAATTTTTCAATTCCTACCCAGGCAATCATAGCTGCATTATCGGTACAAAGCTTAAGGGGCGGAGCCACCATTTCCATTCCTTTAGAAGCTATTAAGGTAGAAATTTCATTTTTTAAATACTGGTTTGCAGCTACCCCACCTGCAACAACTAAAGTTTTTATACTTAAATTTTCAACAATATCAATAGCATTTGTTAATCTGTCCTTGATAATGTGCGCAACTGTGTATTGAAATGATGCAGCAATATCACACCTTACATCTTCAGTTATCTCTATTTCGTCAATTATTCTTCTTACCGCTGTTTTTAAACCAGATAAGGAAAAGTCACATCCCTCTCTACCGACCATAGACTTTGGAAGACTGTATTTATGCGGATTACCTCTTTTAGCGTATTGCTCAATTATAGGCCCCCCAGGATATCCAAGACCAAGCATTTTTGCAACTTTATCATATGCTTCGCCTATGGCATCATCTAGGGTTGTACCAAGCTTTTGGTAATGACCCACCCCCTTAACTAATAGAATCTGACAATGTCCACCTGAAACTAATAATAATAGAAATGGAAACTCAACCTCATTTGTAAGCCTTACAGTTAGTGCATGTCCCTCTAAGTGATTTACCCCGATTAAGGGTTTATCAATTGATGCAGCGATCCCTTTTGCAGTCATAAGCCCAACTAATAAGCCACCTATTAAGCCTGGCCCTCTGGTCGCAGCTATGGCGTCTATATCATTTAGCGTTACATTTGCACCATCTAAGGCATCTTTAATTAAATTTGGCAAAACCTCAACATGTGATCTTGCAGCTATTTCTGGCACAACCCCGCCATATTTAGCATGCTCCTTGATTTGAGAGTAAATTTTATGGGATAGTATGTTTTTATGTTCATCAACAATTGCTACAGATGTTTCATCGCAGCTTGTTTCAATGCCTAAGACTTTCATATATATGACTTTTTTACACTTATTTATAAGCATAAATCAGGAATTTCTACCCAATTTTCCTTAATTTTAATAAAAAGCTGTAAATGTACAGGTCCATCTAGCAATTTTTGAATATTCTTCCGAGAGTTCATACCAATCTTTTTAATCATAGACCCACCCTTACCCAATACGATCGCTTTTTGTGAGTCCTTTATAACATATATTGTCTGATAAATAATAGTTTTGCCATTTTCATCGACTTCCCATTTATCAGTTTCCACTGCCATATTATAAGGTAACTCTTTATCTAAGAGCAAGAAAATCTGCTCTCGGGTAAATTCCTGAGCAATAAATTTCATTGGCGCATCCGTCATTTCATCTTCACTGAACTGCCATTCACCTTCAGGCATGCTGTCAAAAAGAATGTCTGTAAGTACGTCTACTCTTTCACCTGTTTGCGCTGAAATCATAAAGATTTCTTTAAAAACATTAAACTCAGCAAGCTTCTCAGCCATATTAAAAAGCTTGTCCTTTTTTATTTTATCGACTTTATTTAGGGCGACATAGCATGGCACTTCTTCTTTAGATATGCTTTTAATGATCATTTCATCATTTTCTGTAATACCTTTAGTACTATCTATAATTAATAGTATTACGTCAGCATTATGCGCGCCGCTCCAAGCATGCTTAACTATTGTTTTTTCTAACTTTTTTTGTGGCCTGAAAATTCCTGGAGTATCCATAAATACTATTTGTGAGTCACCTTTTACGCAAATTCCCTTCATGGTGCTGCGTGTTGTTTGTACCTTTGGGGATACGATTGATATTTTCACCCCTACTAAATTATTGAGTAATGTAGATTTTCCTGCATTTGGAGAGCCGACAATGGCTACAACGCCAAATTTTTTCATAATATAAGAACCGAATTAATTATAATTTTAGTGTTTTTTATCATTTTAAGGGTATTTTGGCAATATTTATTAAAATTTAGATATTAATATGTAATTTTACATATTACATTTATCCACACATTAGAAATTAATAAATTATCAATCTATCTTGACAAATTTAACGATTTTGAATATAATATTAAGTATATGAAAATTCATTAATACAGGGCTAAAATGTCGAAATCTAGTATAGAAAACAAATTTATTGATTATATGGGCGGATATACGTCAGACCATGCTATACAAAAAATTGAAGTTACAACCTCTCATGCAACAATTAAAGGTGCAACCTGGAACGTTCAAAATAAATGCAGGAATATTGCAGATGAATATAGAAAACGTTTCGCAAATAATCCTGCCAATGTGAGCGAAACACCTGAACAGTATAACGAGAGGAAAAAAAAGCAGGTTGAGGAAATTAACAAATTATTTGATGATACTGATTTTGTATTACTTCAGGAAGCAGATTTTTTGACGGATTTGAGCTTAGGCTTTAAAAGTCAACTTGAGGCTAGAGGCTGGAAAGTTCTAGAATTTAGTGCTAAAAATCATATAACCGACAGAGATTTGGTTATACTATATAATCCAACTAAAATTAATCCCTCATTAGCAAATGGCAATCCTGATATTAAAGGGGCTGTAAAAGTAAATAATAGTAGTTTTAAAGGACAATTAGTAGAATTTGCCCATACTACAGGAATAGCAGTAGCACTTTGTAACTTGCATTTAGATTATCTTTTACATTCAGAACAACAAGCTGAACTTGATAAAATCCAGCAACATTATGCTGATAATGGTATATTATGCATTATGGGTGGTGATACAAACCATGCTCCTAACGTGGGTTTAAATGGTGTTATGGGCGACTGGAATGTAGTAACCAATATTTCCGATGAAGTAAAGCCAAATGGAAGCAAAATAGCAAGTCAACCAACCACTTTACATGGCATTTACCCAGATCCTTCAGGCTCATCAAACATGCTACAAGTTCAAAAGAAATTTGATGGTTTCTTTGTCGGCGCAGGATTTGAAGATGCAAAAGTAAAATTATCCGGGGATAGATTTGAAGTTAAAAATCATACAGTTCAGGTTATAAGGGATTCAAAGGACAGAACATACGATATTCCAGCAAAAACTTACTGGCGAAATACAACAACACCTCAGATAAACCCATCAACGAAAATAACTACACCCTCAAATCAGGCTACTCCTCCAAAGTCAGTTAATAACACAAAACCAGCTAATCAGCCCAACAATACTGGAAAGCCAGCACTACCTTTAGCATTTAGAGGATTTAAAGGTGGAAAGGACACACCTAACCAAAAGCCACACCCTTCCAAGAGAGATATGGCAAAAAACAAATACCTTAATATCTCTGGAATGTTAACTGCTATCAGTATTATAGGCGCAGTTGCACTTACAGGATTAGCTATTTATATGCAATTATCTGCTATAGTATGCGTGGGAATAGCATTAGCATCATACGCAACACCAAAGTTTATTGGCGGAATGTATGCAGCTTATAAAGCAAAAAGATTTTGGAAACTTGAAGAGTTTGCTAAGTCTTTGGGAGATATAATAGGAATAGGTCATGGACGAAATATTGATCAGCAAACTAATGAAAATATAAATAATTATAATATTACTTATAATCATGTTAATAAAACTGTTAATGGCAAAAAACAAAAACATTGGCAGACTCAGGTTTTAAATCAAAAACCTCAAAATCAGCATAAAAACGACATTAATATATAATTAATAAGCCTGACAGATAGAAAACAACCCAGATATAGATTGGTCTAAAGTTAGAGTAAGTATAGAAGGTAATGATATAAATAGAGAAACAGGATGGACTGCACAAGTAAATAATCAGCAAAACATTACAAAAGGAAATAGCCCAAAAAAGTAATTTTATGCCTAATTACTTTCTGACTGCTGCAAACATATGGAAGTCGCACTGACCAGTACTTAACTTAGCGTATTGCTTTAGTGTGCCTTCTTTTACATAACCAGATTTTGCAAGCACCCTCATAGAAGCATAGTTGCTTTTTTCAACAGTTGCCTGCACCCTAATTACATTCATTTCTTTGAAGGCAAATTCTGTAAGTTTCTTACTTACTTTAGTTGCAATTCCCTGATTCCAGAAATCAGGATTAATATCGTAGCTTATTTCCGCTCTGTCGTGCCTGAAGTTCCAGTTATTAAATCCGCATGTGCCAATTAGCCTGTTATCTTCCTTAAGTACTATGCCCCAGTAAATACTGTATTTATTCCTAAAAAGCCCAATCCAGTAGTTAAGTTCATGCTTGGCATGCTCTATTGAAGTAGGGATGTCTTCGCTAGCTAAATATTTTGATACATCCGGATGATTCATAAATATATAGTATTCCTGAGCATCTTCTACCGAAAGCTCTCTTAATGTAATTCTTGAATCCAGATCTAATACTGGAAATTCTTTTAAAAATAATTCCGGTTGCATTTTAGCTTAATCCAATAATTTTTTGTGTTTGAATATTATAATAATAACCTGTTTCTTCCGCAATTTCCAGTATATATTGCAAATTATTTAAATTTTTAATTATATCAAACTCGTCCATGGGCTGTAAGTAGACCTTTGTGTTATACCTTGACTGACCAATATCCGGGACTTTTTGATATAAAGGGTGGGATTTTGAAATTACAAATTTTATGGCTATTGCACGCCTTAAAAGGTCATCACGTATAAAACTATAACCCGAACCTGTATTTTTTGGTGATATTAAAATTTCGCATTTAGGGCTTATATTTCTGAAAATAGTTCCATTAGTCTCAATTAACACAGCAAAGCCCTGATCAACAATCAGGTTACATAAATGACTAATTGGCTGCCTTAGAGGTTCACCACCTGTTAAAACCACCAGATTTCTTACTCTTTTACCCTGATTATTGAGTGAAAGACCATTAATTTTTTGTATGATCTCATCGTTTTTCATATCTATGAAGTCTTCAAAATCTGTATCACAAAAGTTACATGCAAGGTTACACCCACCAAAATTAACAAAAATAGCAGGCGCACCGCAATATGGCTCATCACCCTTAAAAGATGCTACAATTGACTTGATTTGGAAGACACCTGTATCTTCCTGAATAACTTCACGAATCTGATTTCTGCCTAACATACTACTTATATTTTGAGGAGAATTAATAATTACTAATAATTGGTTTGCAAACATATCATAACTTTACAATTTATCCAATGAAAATTTATATTGAGGTATTAAACGAATAACTGTATTTTGGTAAGAACATATATCGATATATATATCAATATATATATCGATACAATAAAATAACTAAGGTTTTTTAAATGCATTATATTTTAGCTATAATTTTTTCAATTTTTTTAATATCCTGCCAAACCAATAAAAACAATCAGGATAAAATATATGACTCGGCTGAAGAAGTATATAGCCTTGCTGTAAAAGAAATTAATAGCAAAAACTTTGAAAAAGCAACCGAGCTATTTGAAGATTTAGAGAAAGAATTTCCATATTCTCCATGGTCAATTAAAGGTCAGCTTATGTATAGTTATATAAAATACTTACAGCAGCAATATCCATCAGCCATTCTTTCTTTAGAAAAATTTCTACAGCTTTACCCACTTCACGAAAATGCTGATTATGCATATTACTTAATAGCTATGTGTTATTATGATCAAATTAACGTTGCAGGTAGAGATCAGGAAACAACAGTTAAGGCTAAAAATGCATTAGAAGATATTATACATCGTTTCCCTGATTCAAAATATGCTAAAGATGCTAAAGCAAAACTAGATTTAACAGAAGCACACCTTGCTGCTCATGAAATGCAGGTGGGTCGCTTTTATCTAAACAAAAACTTGCGTATTGCAGCGCTTAACAGGTTTAATGCAGTTGTAGAAAACTATTCTAAAACCAGTTATGTAGCAGAAGCATTATATAGACTAACCGAAATTTATTACTCTATGGGCGCTGTAGATGAAGCTAAAAAATATGCTGCAATTTTAGGGCATAATTATCCTAATGACCCATGGTATCACAAAGCGTATAGTATATTAAAATGATTACAAACATAACCATTAAAAACTTTGTTTTAATAGAAAGTCTAAGCCTAGATTTAAATAGTGGTTTAAGTGTTTTTACAGGGGAAACAGGCGCAGGTAAATCTATAATCCTTGATGCAATTGGCTTTGTTCTTGGCGATAGAGTTAGTAACAAAGTTATCAAAATGGGGTCTAATTCATCATGCGTAAGCCTTGAGTTTTCTGAAATATCAGAAAAAATAAGTAATGTTTTAGATGAACTTGACATTCCAAATGATCACCTCATTATTCGCAGGGTTATATCGCAAGATGGCAAAACAAAATGCTGGATAAATGATATTTCTGTCTCACTTAACACTATTAAGTCTTTCCGTAATGACCTTGTCCAAATCAATAGCCAGCATCAGCAAGCTGATCTATTATTTGAAGCTGAGCATATTAAGATATTAGATCGTTATATTGGCGCAAATACCCATTATAGTGACGTATCTGAAAAATATCACATTTATGAAAACATAAAGTCAGAACTTAAAAGCCTTTATGAGCAAAAAGATAGATTAGCTCAGGAACAATCATATTTAGAGTATGTTATAGGTGAGCTTGAAACTTTATCACCACGGGCAAATGAAGAAGACGAGCTTTTAGAAGCAAGGTCAATTGCCGCAAACAGAAATAAAATCGCTGAACTTTTAAATGATATATCTTCAGAGTTAGATAATGCTAATATCGATGGCGTTATATCACGTATCCAAAAAGTAATGCTACGCAATCAGAAACTATCTAATGACCTTGGACTTGATACAATATCGGATAAACTTGATGAAATGTACGGCATTTTAAGCATTATAAACGATGAAATCTACAGTAAAACCAGTTCTATGGATTTTGACCAGGGTGAGCTTGATGCAATTGATGAAAGGCTTATGGAGCTTCGTAGCGCTGCAAGAAAATATAGAATTAGTACCGCAGAACTCCCTGAGTTTTATCACAATATTCAGGAAAAAGTCTCTACGTTTAGTAATATAGAAGATTTAATAGCCGATAAAGAAATCCAAAGCAATAAAGCTAAAGAAGCTTACTTAGATGCTGCTTATAAATTAAGCGATTTACGCAGTGCATATTCTAAAAGCTTAGAAATTGCTATTTTAAATGAGCTTAAAGACCTTAAAATGGATAAAATTGAGTTTATTATAGATATCAAACCAGATGAAAACCATATTAGTGAAAAAGGCATTGATAAAGTTACATTTTTAATGCGACCTAATTTAGGGGCAAATATTAGCAGTATTAGCGATGCATTATCAGGTGGTGAACTATCCAGGTTTATTTTAGCTGCAACAATTATTATCGCAACTGACTCTACAGCTACCATGATATTTGATGAGATAGATACAGGTGTTGGCGGTCCTACTGCTTATGCTATTGGCAAAAAACTTTATGCGCTGTCCAAAAAGCATCAGGTTATGGTAGTAACGCACCAGCCACAAGTAGCATGCTTTGCAAATGATCATTATTATATTTCTAAGTATACCAATGAAACCCAAACCTTTACTACTTTAAAACATCTTGAAATTTATGAAAAATCTACTGAACTTGCAAGAATGATGTCGGGCGATAGAATATCAGCCGAAGCACAAAAAGCCGCAGACAAGTTACTTAAAGACGTTAATGAAATGGATGTTATTGGTTAATTGACAAACACTTAAGTTAATACTACATATTCACCTAATTATTATAAATGAGGTGATGAAATGAACATAAAGCATTTAATAACTTTAATGTTGTGTTATTCTGAAGAAAATCACACTACGAATATGAATGATTTTGTAGAAACTTTAAAATATTTAGACGATGAAGATTTGACTCCTCAAGAAATAGATTCATTATTTGAAATATGCAATGAATATGCATCTGAAGATCATTTTATTGCCTTAACATTAAAATTTTATTGTACAGTATCTTCAAACCAATATGATTATACAATTTTTTTAAAAAATGATAATTATATCGAAAATAAGTTTTCAACTGAGGCTTCATTAGCATTAATAAAAAAGATACTAGACTCAAAAGAAGTTCAAAATAACACACCTTCAGCTAGAGAAAAGCTAGATAACCCTCAGCTGAATGAATATAACCAAGCATCTTCTAAGTATAAGTAAATATTTTTATAAAAATACATGACTTTTGATTAACAAAAGATTAATATACTGTTTATAGATTTTAATTTTCAAGCAAGAGTTATGTATGTCGCTTCTCAAACATATTAATGATACTAACATTTCTAAAAGTGACTGGAAATTGTTTTTAAAAGCCTTAAAAAATGCCTCAAAAGAAGACCTGTATCAAACAAACAGCGCGGGAGAAACTTGCCTCCATATTGCTGCAAAATTTGGAAACCTTGAAGCATTTAAAAAAATTATAAAAAAAGGGATAGATATTAATATTACTGATAAAGCGAGGCATACTGCCTTAGATATAGCAATAATTTATGATCAAATTGATATTGTGGCAAAAGTTTTAAAGTTTAGCAGATCTATTCTTGAAACTCATCACTTAGCGCTTGCAATAGAGCGCAGGAATCTTGATATCGCAGATTTAATTTTAAGCCATTTAAAAATTGATTTTTCATCCCCTGATGATAAACACCAAAAACCTTTTCAGGAGGCAATGTATTTCGGTTATTCCAAAATTGCTGAATATATGCTTAAAAAAGGCGCGTTACCTAATTATGATTTAGATTTAAGATATAGTGTTGTTACCAAAGGCTGGACACCACTTCATTATGCGGTTGAAAATAATGATTTAAAAATGGTAATATTACTTGTAGAAAAAGGCGCAAATTTAGGGGCTATTACAGTAGAAGAAAAAGTCTCAAAAATGTCTTCTCAGCATTTAAATTATGTACCGACATTCAGTGAGCTTTACCCAAAAGACAGCAAAGCAAACCTTACACCATACGCACTTGCAGTTCATCTTGATCATAAAAAGATCATTAGTTTTTTAGAAAAGGCATATAGCGTTCAAATAGCAACCCAGGAAATTCGTTCTAAATTTGACATTAATAATACCAATGAGTTTAGGCAGCTTGCAAAGTAATTGACAAAACGTATCGTATTTTAGATTAGATACAGGAATAAAGAGCGAAGCCTAGTAATGCTTCGGTAAGCGAGGAAATGACGTATATATAATCAACATAAAATACTATAGTACTTTTTTCATTTTATTTGTTGCGTCAACTAAGGCTTTTGCAATACCGATTTCTGTTGAAGCATGTCCTGCGTCCTGCACAAATGTTAAGTGTGAATTAGGCCAGTTTTTATGAAGTCTATATGCCTGCTCAGCTCTACAAATAACATCATATCTTCCATGAATTATATATGCTGGCAAGTGATTTATTTTGCCAATATTTTTTATAATCTGATCATGACTCAGGAAAAATTTATTGATAGAATAATGGGTAAATAATTTTGAACAACCTAGCACAAGCTTATCTTCATCTAATAAAATTCTACTTACTTTTTCCCTACTATCAAACAGATAAGAAGCTAAAGCATCATACTTCATAAAGTATCCAGCTGCCTCTTCCTGAATTTTAGGGTCAGAACTTGTTAAACGTTTATAATAAGCCTTAATAAGGTCATCTCTTTCACTTTCAGGAATGTAATTTGCCATCTCTTCCCAATATTCAGGAAATATATCTTTCATTCCATACCAAAGCTGCTCATATTCTGGCTTTGTACCTAAATATATCCCCCTTAAAACGAATCCGTGACAATTCTCAGGATAGGTTTCACCATAAAGCATTGCGAGCGCACTACCCCACGAACCACCAAAAACAAACCACTTATCAACTTTTAAATGTTTTCTGAGTTTATCGATGTCTTCTATTAGGTTTTGAGTATTGTTATCTTTAAGCTCACCAAATGGCAAAGATTTACCAGAGCCGCGCTGATCAAATAATATTATATGGTAATATTCTGGGTCAAAAAAGCGCATATCATTTTCAAAAGTTCCTGCACCTGGCCCCCCATGAATAAATATTACAGGAACGCCTTTTGGGTTACCAAATTCTGCATACCAAATTTTATGCACTTCTGAAACCGACAGATGCCCCTCATTAAACGGACTTGCTTTAGGATAAAGTATTTCTTCTAAAGTATATTTTGGAGTATACATTGATTCTGGTATATTAACCACTGCTGCATGTGAATGCTGCGAAACACAAACGCCAAAAGTAATTAAGTTAAAGAATTTCCTCAAATTCATATAGTCCCCCTGGCTTACCTATAAGCCATCTTGCTGCTTTTATTGCGCCAAGTGCAAATATTTTTCTATCAAATGCTTTATGACCTAAATATATTTCTTCATGATCTGATATAAACCTAATTTCATGCTCACCACAAATATTGCCACCACGCTGCGACATTATACCAACTTCACGCATTTTTCTTTTCTCACCCTGATACCTTTCATCTGTAACAGGGTAATATCTAGGGTTATTATGTTTTATAGTGTTAAACAAATTAATAGCAGTACCAGATGGACTATCAAGTTTATTACGGTGATGTGTTTCTAAAATTTCTATATCAAAGCTTTCATCCAAAGCCTTACATGTAACTTCTAAAACCTTTTTAAGAACAGCGATACCATATGAAAAATTATGAGAATGCATAATTGGAATTTCTTTTGCAGCGCTTTTTATAATATTTAATTCAATATCTGAAAAGCCAGTTGTACCAATAACATATGGCTTGTTATATTTTATAGCAGTCTGCAAATGCAAAAGTGCTGATTCTCTGGTAGAAAAATCGATTATTATATCCACTTCATCAGGATTTTCAATGTAATGAGTATACGTGAGGTTTTGGTTTTTTTGCCCTAAGCTTTTGCTTTGTTCATCAACAATTAAATACGATATTACTAAATCCTGAGTTTCTCTAATAGCATCCGTTAAAATACTACCTAATCTTCCTGCTGCACCAATTATACATACTTTAATCATATTTTCACTCCTGCAAGATCCAAAAATTCTTCTTCCGTAATAATCCTGACACCTAGTTTTTCTGCATTTTTTAGCTTTGAACCAGCATCACTACCAGCAATAACATAATCTGTTTTCGAGGATACGCTACTTGCAACTTTTGCGCCACATCTTTCCGCAATTTCTTTTGCTTCACCTCGTGAAATTGACATAGCACCAGTAAAGACTACTGTTTTACCTGAAAGTTCCGTATTGTTCATTTTAATTTCATAAGGTGTGATAGTAACATGCTTTGCAAGCTCATTAATGTATTCTAAATTTATATTATTACTAAAAAAGCTAACCAAACTCTCAGCAATACGCTCACCTATATTATTTGTATTAATCAAATGCTCGTATTCTTGTGGGTCTCTTTTACAATTTATCATGGCATTATAAAAACTATCAAAATCAACATATGACTGCGCTAATATCTTCGCTATTCCACTACCAATATGCCTTATAGAAAGAGCGTGGATAAACTTATCAAGTCTTACAGTTCTAACTTTGTTAATTCCTTCAAAAATAACGCCTACCGATTTTTTACCCCACCCAGGATAGTTCTCGAGCTTTGTTAATGAGTTTTTATTTCTTTCTTCTAGGGTAAATAGATCAGCAGCGTTTTTTATAAAGCCATGTTTATATAAAAACTCAGCCTGCTTTATGCCAAGCCCGTTAATATCTAAAACAGTTTTTGAGCAAAAATATATAAGATATTCTATAACCTGCGCTTCGCATCCCATTTGATTAGGGCAGCGCGTTACTGCTTCATCTTCTATCTGTACGGTCTCAGCATTACAAACCGGGCAATGCTTTGGAAATTCATACTGCACTGAATCTTCCGATCTTCTCTCTAGAATAACCTTGGTTATTTGCGGTATAACGTCCCCTGCCCTTTTAATATAAACCGCATCACCAATTCTAATGTCTTTTTTCTCTATTTCATCACGGTTATGCAGCGATGCCCTGGACACCATTACCCCACCAACATTTACAGGCTCTAAAATCGCAACAGGAGTAAGTGCTCCCGTTCTGCCTACCTGCACTATAATGTCATTTACTTTTGTAACTTCTTCAATTGCTGGAAATTTATATGCAATCGCCCAGCGTGGTGTTTTACCAACAAATCCTAATCTTGACTGTAAATTAAGGTCATCAATCTTAACAACAATTCCGTCAACATCAAATCCCAGATTAGATCTGTTTTTAATAATGTTATCATGATATTTTGCAATTTCTGCAAGGTCGGTTGTGGTAACAATATTACTATAAACCTTAAACCCTAAACTTTTACAAAACGCTAGGTATTCGCTATGTTTTGACCTAAAATCTTTTGATAAATACCCAACCGAATATATAAAATAACTTAAACCTCTTGAAGCGGTAATGCTTGAATCAAGCTGCCTTAAAGATCCTGCCGCAGCATTACGTGGGTTTGCAAATAATTGCTCGCCCTCTTCTAACCTTCTATGGTTTATCTTTTTAAAGTTCTCATGAGACATATATACTTCGCCACGCACCTCAAATTCTTCAGGTAAATCAGGATGAGTTATTTGATGCGGGAAACCAAATATAGTTTTGATATTTTCTGTAACATCTTCACCTACTTGCCCATCACCACGTGTTGCGGCATACATAAGTTTCCCACCTTTATACATAGCAGAAAAAGAAAGCCCATCAATCTTAGGCTCAATAGTTACGTTATATGTAAGATTTGCGTTTAAAAAAGAGTTTATACGCTCTATAAAGTCATCTATATCTTCCTGATTAAAAGCGTTACCTAGCGATAGCATCGGTTTTTTATGCGTAACTTTTGTAAACTCATCACGCGCACTACCACCAATTTTAGTAGTAACTGAGTCTTCCTTAAGTTCTGGATAATCTTTTTCAAGCTTCAGCAATTTTTGGTAAGTTCTATCGTATTCAGCATCAGATACAATTGGGCTATCTTGATCATAGTAATAATAATTATATAGCTTTATTTTTTCTACTAAATCATCGTATTCTAGGCGTATATCTTCTTTTAACATTATTCAATCTGCTTAATTCAATTTTCAATTTATACGAATATAGCTAGTTTTTTTATTATAGGAAACCCTCTTGACAAAAATTTTTAATCAAAAGCTAGAAGTGTCGGTAAGTTTTTTAAAATACGACTGACTTCCCATCATAAATATATGAAAATCAGTCATATAATGTTTTATCTTTTTATGGTGATTTACAATAACACTTGTCGCCCCTACTAAATCTTCATAAGATTCAGCTTCCCTTGCCTTTTTCTCATAATACCTGATTTTTTTCATAACAAGTTTTGAGTCTTCGATACTTCTTTTCATGTAAACAAATGAGTCTAGTAATTTATCGTAATTTTTCTGATCTTCAGCATTAAACTTATTAACATTTTGTCTGAGTTTCTTTGCTTCTTCTGCTTTCTTCTCCAGCTTTTTTACATCCTGCTTCATTTCTTTTAATGTTCTGTCAGTTAAATCTATCAGCCCGTCCATACTTTGATATGCAGATTTAAAACGAGGATCATTAAAGCGTGAATCATTTGCCTCAATAGCTGAAGATGCTGATGCAGAATATATTACTGAAAATACTAATAAAATTACTTTAAACATAATTACTTTAAGTTATTTACAATTGCATCGATAAAATCTTCTGTAGTTAAGTAGCTATCAATTCCAGCAAGACTTGCTAAATCTTTAGTCATCTTGCCGCTTTCAATAGTTTTAATACACGCCGCCTCTAACTTTTCTGCAAACTTTTTAACTTCAGGAGTTTTATCAAAATCAGCTCTGTACATTAGCGCGCGCGTCCATGCAAAAATTGTAGCAATTGGGTTTGTTGAAGTTTTATTACCTTTCTGCCATTCTCTATAGTGCCTTGTAACTGTACCGTGTGCTGCTTCTGTTTCAACTGTTTTTCCGTCAGGCGAAAGCAGAACTGATGTCATAAGCCCTAATGATCCAAAACCTTGCGCGACTACATCTGACTGTACGTCACCATCATAGTTTTTACATGCCCAGATATAGCCACCTTCTGACTTAATAGCAAAAGCAACCATATCGTCTATAAGCCTATGCTCATAAGTAAGACCCTGAGCTGCAAACTTATCTTTAAATTCACTGCTATAAACTTCTTCAAATATATCTTTAAATCTGCCGTCATATTGCTTTAAAATAGTGTTCTTGGTAGAAAAATATAATGATTTTTTCTGCAGTATCGAATAGTTAAAACATGACCTTGCAAATGCCCTAATTGAGTTTTCAACGTTATACATACCAAGAGCAACGCCTGCCCCTTTAAACTCAAAAATCTCTTTTACAATTTCCTCACCATCTTCAGCTTTAAAAATCATTTTTAGCTTGCCAGGTTTTGTAACTTTAAAATCTGTTGCTTTATATTGATCGCCAAATGCATGTCTTGCAATAATAATCGGCTGATTCCAGTTTTTTACATATCTAGGGATATTCTTACAAATAATCGGCTCACGGAAAACTGTACCATCTAAAATGTTTCTTATTGTTCCATTAGGAGAAGCCCACATTTTTTTAAGATTAAATTCTTTCACGCGATTTTCATCAGGAGTAATTGTTGCACACTTAACGCCTACGCCATATTGCTTAATAGCATTAGCCGCTTCTACAGTAACCTGATCATCGGTTTTATCACGGTTTTCGATAGATAAATCATAGTACTTCAGGTCGATATCCAAAAATGGATGGATCATTTTTTCTTTGATTTGATCCCAGATAATTCTGGTCATTTCATCGCCATCAATTTCAACTATTGGATTTGCAACTTTGATTTTCATAATCTACTCCGCTTTGTGATAAAAATTCTACCCGAAGTTACCATAGCAAAATATTCAAAAATCGCAAAAGAAAAGATTACTCTGACTTACAATTTTATTTAAAATACTTATTTTTAAATCTTGATAATTTATACCCAGATATTGCCTGTCTTAAATTCACATATATCTGGAACCAAATTATTGATATAGCAGCGGTTGCCAGAACGTCACTAAGCCAGTGAGCGCCAGTAAATAACCTACTTGTACATAGGATAAGTGCAACAAGTTTTATCAATGGAAAATATTTTTTTGGCATAATGTAATGTGACACTAAACCCCAGTAAACCGCAACCAATGCATGCCCACTTGGAAAAGAGTTTTTAGAAGCAACTTTAACGCTGTAAGCACCAAACATATGTTGCATTGGAAAATACTCCCCGAATACCATGCTGGGAGACAGCCTGTTAATTGCTAAAGCTTTTTGAAATACCAAATAGTTTGTAAGTATCGCAAGTTCAAGTATTAATACCGCACCTATAATTCTTTTAAAATATACACTTCGGTTTTCAACATCTTTTAGTGCAATTAGATTAAGCCCTAACATGACTATAACATTAATCCAGCTTTCATAGCGGTGATTAACCAATCCCCAAAACTTCGCCCAGTTAATGTTATAAGCAAGGCTAGAATTTAAATACTTATAAGTAAGCGCATCCAGAGATGTAATTTTTGCCAGAAACGCAAGCAAAAAAAATGCCTTAACATAGGGATTAAGAATCTTAAATAATATTTGCATTTTATAGCGACCTATCGTTTATAAAAACTGCAAGCTCCCTTAAAAGTCTTGCTTCCTCATCAAATACAGATAAATGGTGAATTGCCTGCTCAGTAAGCAGCTTAGCCTGATTATATGCAGCCTCAGCACCTAATATCGATACGATTGTTGCCTTGTTTTGCGAACTATCTTTACGTAAGGTTTTACCTACAATTTTGTCATCACCTATAATATCAAGTAGATCATCAATAATCTGATATGCTAGTCCTACAGAAATTGCATAGCTCCTAATAGCATTTTTAATATTTTTCGATGCTTTTCCTAAAATTGTTCCTGCTTCACAAGCTACTGCAAAAAGCTCGCCTGTTTTCATACGCTGAAGTCTCGTGATTTCTGAAATTGATAACTCTAAATTCTGCGCTTCCATGTCTATCATCTGTCCACCGACCATTCCAGAATGACCGCTTGATGATGCTACCCTAGAAATAAGCTCACATCTAACAGCAGTATCAGGATGAGCTTTTTCACTTGCTAGAATTTCAAACGCATATGTAAGTAATGCATCCCCAGCTAAAATAGCTGTGGCTTCGTCAAACATAATATGGCAGGTTGGTTTACCACGTCTTACAGTGTCATCATCCATTGCTGGTAAATCGTCATGAATCAAGGAATAAGTGTGAATCATTTCAATTGCGCATGCTGTATTTATGGCAGAATCATGCGATACATTAAACATCATTGCTGTTATGTATGTTAAAAAAGGTCTAAGTCTTTTCCCACCGCTCATGCTTGAATATCGCATTGCATCAAATATTTTTGCTTCTAAACTTTGGTCAATAGGTGGCAACAGCTCATCTAAGCGTTCACTTACCGCATCTGATATAATTTTAAATGCTTCATCTAATGATAGCTTTAAAACGCTTTGCATTTTATATGACCCCCTCAGTCACAATTTCTTTGCATTTTGCTTTAATTTTAATATCAAGTTCAATAATATCATCAAAGTCATTAATATGCGCACTATTAAAGCCATCAAGTACTTCATTTATAATTTTTGGAATATCCGTAAATTTAGCTTTGCCTTTTAAGAATGCATCTACCGCAAATTCGTTCGCCGCATTATATGCTATCATACATGACTGATTTTCTGTTTTTATTACATCAACAGCAGCTTTAAACCCTGGAAATCTGATATAATCAACTGCTTCAAACTCCAGTTTATGACTATCCCTTAAAATATCAAAATGAGCATGGTTTAATTCTAATCTTTCTCCAAGGCTTAGAGCATGTGAAATTGGCACGATCATATGAGGGTTATACATATTCATAAGAGTTGTACCGTCAACAAAATCTACTACCGAATGAACAATTGAACTTCTGTGAATAACTGCATCAAGCTGATTGGGCTTTAAATTAAATAAATAATAAGCCTCGATAAGTTCTAAACCTTTGTTTACTAAAGTTGCAGAATCAACCGATACTTTTGCGCCCATACTCCAGTTTGGATGTTTTACGGCCTGTTCAGGTGTGATATTTACCATGTCACTTGCAGCCATATCTATAAAAGCTCCACCAGAAGCAGTTAAGGTTAGCTTTTTGATTGATGCATGATTTTCATGATGAATTAATTGATAAGCGCTATTATGTTCAGAATCTATAGGAATAATTTCAGCATCATATTCAAGTGCAATTAGCTTAAGCAAATGCCCACCACAAATTAATGCCTCTTTATTTGCTAAAGCAATTTTTTTAGAAGATTTAAGAGCCTGAACAGTTGGCATAAGTCCGTTAATGCCAGCAATAGCCGCTACAACCAAATCAGCTTTAATACTTGCTAATTCTAAAATACCGTTTTTACCACCGTAAATATGTTTGCTTTTATCATTTTCATATGATTCTCTTAGCTTCAAATATGCATTATCATCTTCTATAGCAATATTAGGCACATTAAATTCATCAGCAATTTTTTTAAGTTCTTTAAAGTTAGAATGTGCAGCTATACCTAAAATATGGAACTGTTCAGGGTGCGCCCTTATAACATCAAGAGTTGACTTTCCGATAGAACCAGTTGCACCTAAAATGATTATCTCCATTTTTTTATGCTTTTTGGTAAATAGCTGTTCTTTTAAAGGCACTGAAAATCTCCTGCTTTAAAAATTTAGTAATAAATAAAATAGTGGTACTGCAAACATCATTCCGTCGCATCTATCCAGGAAGCCACCATGACCCGGTATTAAGTTACCGCTATCTTTAACATTGAAATATCTTTTAACGGCCGACTCAATAAAATCACCCACTTGTGAAAATATACTTATAAAAGGTACAACTATATATGAAAAAGCTATACTTGAATATTCAGATATATATTGCTTGATTACAAATGAGATAACAAGAGCGGTTATTATACCACCAATTAGACCTGCCCATGTTTTTTTAGGGCTTACCTTTGGTAAAATTTTAGGTCCCCCTATAGTTTTACCTGCAAAATAAGCTCCTGTATCTGTTGCCCACACAAGAGCAAATACATACATTATTTTTTCAAGCCCGTTATATTCGTCTCTAAGCTCTGCAGTTAAAAACATTGGAATAAATATATAAAATATTCCTAATACTTCCCATTTAAACTTATTTATATCATCTCTTAAACTTGTTATACCTTTCCATTCTAGCGCCATAATAATAGATATTATCAGCATCATAGCTTCAAAAATTTTACCACCGCTTATGGTAATAATCACCACAACTGGAAGCAAAACCAATGCAGAAAGTATTCTTTGTGTTAAATTTGAAGTAGTCATTTTTGTTACCTTTAAAAAGCCAAACACCTTAGAATATTGTTTTTAGCAGTTTAATTCAAGCAAAAAAACCAATATTTATCTAATTTTAACTCTTACATCAAAGCTTTAAAATTTATAGAAAAATTCCCTTATACTTAATTAAAATTAAGTTAATTAATTGACTATTTATTAATTAATTGATACCATTATTTAACTAATATTTTACTAAATATTAGAGGGGGAATATATGAGATTATCGGATTTTAAACTTTCAGAGTTTATAGAAAAGGAAAAAGACTGGCGAGTAATATATAAATACTTGATCGACTTAGATGCACCTGTTAACTCGGCAGAAATGGGCGAAGCACTTCACCATGCAATACACATTGGTCGTGAAGAAATAGCCAGGCTATTAATTTTGCAATGGGCGAATCCAAATCATCAGGATTTAAATGGACAAACACCGCTTCATTTAGCGGTATATTATGATAAACCTCTACTTGTTGAATTTTTAATAGAATGCGGTGCAGATGTAAATTTAGAAGATAACTCTAACCATACACCTCTTGCAGATGCAGCCTATCAGGGAAAAACTGAAATTGCTGGCATTTTAATAGCAAAAGGAGCCAATATAAGAGCAAGAGATCATAATGGCAATACACCACTACATGATGCAGCTCTAAATGGACATTCATCAATTGTACTTCGGTTAATTCAAAACGGCGCAGACATAAATGCAATAAATAATCATGGAGTAACACCACTGCATAATGCAGCGCACGGTGGATTTAGCGGCATCGCAAAAATTTTTCTTAATAAAGGTGCTGATATTAACGCCAAATCTCGTGCAGGTAATACACCGCTACATGACGCATCATATCAAGGTAAAGATGAAGCAGTAGACTTTTTAATTAAAAATAATGCAGAAATAGACTCTCAAAACCTTGTAGGAACCAGACCAATACACAAAGCTTTACTCAACAGGCATGAAAAAGTCGCAGCAAAATTATTAATGTATGGCGCAGATCCTAATTTAGAGGACAAAATGGGTTCATCACCAATGTACTGGGCAGTAAATACGGAATGCACCTATATTGTTGCAATGCTTATATTAAAGGGCGCATCCGTTCATGGTTATAAATCTGAAAACGAGCATATAAATGCAATGCTAAATTCTAAGCATCCCAAAGAGATTGCATTAATATATATTAAAGAATTCAACGTGCTAATTTCTAGGGAAAGTGAAAGTGGCAAAACTTTAGCTAAATTATACCAAACTACAAAATGTAAGGAAAGCACACTTACAAACAATACACATTGGCGTAAAAAAATTGCAAGCCAACAGATCCTTAACGCCGATGTGCTTGAAATTATTGAAAATAATATAGCAAAAGATGCTCAGTTTATTTATATAGGTGAAAGCTTTACAGATAGAGAAATCCGCAATAGTTTAAAAGAAGAGATCCTTAGGAAATAAAATAAACGCTCAAACTTGACAAATTGCCCTAAATACCCCAAATTTACAGCTTATATTAAAATATATTAGGATTTTCAAATGAAATATACTACAGATATAGCTATAATTGGGGCGGGGCCAACAGGTCTTTTTGCCGTATTTGAAGCAGGAATGCTTAAAATGAAAACGGTTGTGATTGAAGCTTTAGACTTTATTGGCGGTCAATGTACGGCTTTATATCCTGAAAAGCCTATCTATGATATCCCTGCTCACCCTAGCATTTTAGCAGAAGATTTGATTAAAAATTTAGAAGCGCAGGCAGCACCCTTTAAACCTGAATACTTATTAAGTCAGCAGGTGGTAAAACTTAATAAAACCAATGACTTATTTGAGCTTACAACATCAAAAGGCAATATTGTTGAATGTAAAGCCGTTATCATTGCTGGTGGTTGCGGGTCGTTTGGTCCAAACCGTCCGCCTATTGCAAATTTGGAAGAATATGAAGGAAAATCAGTATTTTACCTGATTAACAATAAAGAATTTTACCGCGATAAAACAGTAGTAATTGCTGGTGGAGGTGACTCTGCCGTTGACTGGGCAATTAACCTTTATGATATAGCTAAAAAAATATATGTAATTCATAGGCGCGATAAGTTCCGTGCAGCCCCTGAAAGCTGTGATAAGCTTGCAGAACTTAGTAAAACTGAAAAGTTAGAAATGGTAATACCATACCAGCTTGAAGGTTTAGAAGGTGATAATGGTCAGATTAAACATGTTGTAGTAAAAGATTTAGATAATAATATTAAGTACATAGAAGCTGATTATTTATTACCATTCTTTGGATTATCAATGGATTTGGGACCAATTTTAGACTGGGAACTCCATTTAGAGAAAAAGCATATTGCTGTAGAGCCATCAACCATGGCTACAAGCATTCCAGGAGTATATGCAATTGGGGATATTGCCACATATAAAAACAAATTAAAACTAATTTTAAATGGCTTTGCTGAAGCTGCAACAGCTTGCTACGATATCTATAATCTTGTTTACCCTGATGTAGCATTGCACTTTGAATACTCAACAACCAAAGGGGTAGAAAAAGTTTAAGAATGACCAATATTATTGACTGTATAGGGCTTGCTAAGAAATTCAATGACCAAAGCTGCGAAATAGTCGCAAGGCTTAAGGATAGTGCTATTTTTCCTAAGCTTTCGGTGCTTCTGATCGGGGATAATCCTGCAAGTACTATATATGTTAATAATAAGGTTAAAAAGTGCCATGAACTTGGCATTGAATCTAGCGTTCATACTTTAAGTATAAATGCTACGCAAGAAGAAGTAGAGAGCCTTATAGATACCCTAAATAACGACAACAAAGTCCACGGCATATTAGTGCAACTACCTTTGCCAAACCATTTAGACAGCTTTAGAATTACCCAAAAAGTATCACCAGAAAAAGATGTTGATGGGTTTACCTTACAAAATGTTGGGCTTTTATCATATAATAAAGCAACATTAATTCCGTGCACACCATTAGGTATCACCAAGATTTTAGATTCACTTAATTTAGATTTAACTGGGAAAAAAGTAGCTGTAATAGGCAGGTCTAATATCGTAGGAAGACCGCTTGTTAACTTACTGATTAATAAGGATTTTACAGTTGTATGCTTGCATTCTAAATCACTTAACTTAGAAGAAGAGCTGAAAACAGCAGATATTGTCATTCCAGCCATAGGTAGCCCAGAGTTTATAAAAGGTCATATGATCAAAGAAGGTTCAATTGTAATAGATGTTGGAATTAGCAAGGTCAATAACGGTATTGTTGGGGACTGCCACTTTGAAAGTTGTAGCCAAAAGGCGTCTTATATAACAACAGTTCCAAAAGGCGTAGGGCCCTTAACAATTGCGATGCTTATGCAAAATACGCTAAAGGCCACATGTATTCAAAATGGATTATGGTTTGATGAGTTTGATAATTAATCAAACAACTATTTTGAAATTATTTTACTTTTGTTACTATCAATCAAATTTCTATAAGCTTTAAATTCATCAAATTTAGAACCTCTATATTCTAATATATTCGATATAACATCTGAAGGAAGAGATTGATTTTCTTTAAATAACTTTACTATAGTTGCTTCACTTGAAGTAAAGTTCATAAAGTCATCAAAAACTTGCTTATATTTTTTTCTAAAATCCTCAAAAGTAATAAAATTTGAATTGTGATTTCCCTGAATAGACTTTCCAAACCTATTACAAATTGCATCTACTTTACTATTGATCTCTTCTAGTGATGCCTTAGGATGAGTGTTTTTAAATCTAGCAGTAAGCTCATGTTTTACATAAAAGAAAAAATCAATTTGATAATTTTCTTTTTTACCAAAATATTTTGAAGCCTCTTCAATAATAGGAGTTGGTTCTGTTACTGTACTTTTTAACTGATTTTTTTCTTCTTCAGATAGCTCAGAATATATCCTATTAGCAATATTTACCTGACCAGCTTTTAAACTTGCAATTACTGCAAATGGCTTATTTATAGAACCCTTATAATTACTGAAAATCACCAAAACAACTTCTTGTCTTCCTAATTCATATGCTTTTGAAAGCCCATCCATTATAACTTTTCTAATGTATCCAAATCTTGATTTATCCTGGGAACTATATAATTGATTAACATAGTGAATTATATATGGTATAGCGCCAAGGTTATTTCTTTCAATGGCACAGAACATTAAATGTTCCACTAATTCAAGATTTTCTTCAGACATTTTAGCTGCTGTTAAAGTGTTAAATAGTCTTCCAAAAATCTGGTTTTGTTGATTATCAATCAAAAATTTTAATGTTTACTCATCAATATCAGCATTACTCTGCATCAACAACTCCATAACTTCAGTAAAATTATATTTTGCTGCAACTTGTAAGCAGGTAAAATTCCCTAAATCATAAAGTTCCTTTGTCTCATTAGGTTTAACACCTTGTTCTAGCAAGCTTTTAACCACTGATATTTCATTATAGCAAACAGCCTTAAACAAAACATTTTCTTGTGATAGCATTTGTTACTCCTTTATCTTTTGTCGTTTAGTATTGTCAGGACTTTCATCTATTCCCACTTCTTCAGCCTTGCGTTTTTTATCCTGTTTACAGCGCTGGCTATTTAACAGATAAATCTCTTCTGGTTTTATTAATGTGTATTCAGCTTTATTTTGAGCTATAAGAGTCAAACCAAAGCTTAATATGAACTCTCTTGCCCTATCTGCACTTATATTCTTTTGCTTCAATGACATCAATACTTCATGAAAATTTAATTTTGTTAATTGATCTAGCTCAAACTGAAGAGAAAGCCATTTATTATAGAATTCATTTTCCTGCCACCTCATTATTCCTAAAACCTCTGGCTCTAATCTAGACGACTTTGATGATTTTGCTTTAAAATTTATACTAAGCAAATCATCTTTCATTTTGAAAGATGTATAAGGCCATAAAAATATAGCTATATCTAAAAAACCACTAAATGTTGCAATTTGAAGAGGTGAACGATTACTTTTATCAAGTAAATTTGGGTTAGTGCCTTTTTTAACTAAATATTTTACGACGTCTATTTGATCGTATTCAGCTGCTATATGTAGTGGAGTAGCATTATAAGTATTCTGTAAATTTATACTTAAGCCCTTTACTTCATGCAAATACCTTACAAAGTATATATGACCATTTTTGGCAGCGATATGAAGAATTGATTGCTTAATACCAGAATCATCTTGAAGATATAATGTTAATAACTCTGATTTATCCATACTTTTGATTATAGCTAGCGTTTCGATAGTCTCAGACGCAGCTAAGCAACTTTTATTTAATAAGTTTATAGCTTTCATTGTAAAATTCACATTATAAGTAAGTTAAGATTGAAATGCATAATAACCAAAATTTAACAAAAGTCAACATTATTAACTTTTATTAAAATAAATAACAACACACAATTTATGCTATTGTTTTTATTATCAAAAAGTATTAATTTGATAGAAAATAATAGGTTTTCATATGAGTAATAAATCATCTGTGGTTATAATTGGCGCTGGGGTTGTGGGTAGTATTTTAGCGCTCGAGCTTGCCAAATTAGGGCTAAAAATAAGTATTATTGACAAAAGACCATTAATGCTGGATTTTAACCCAAGCTTTGACCATAGAACTATTGCGATCGCTGCCGAAGTTCATGCAAGATTAATCAAATACGAAGTATGGGATAAAATATCTGATCAAGTTGGAAAGATTGAACAAATACGTATTACAGATAACGATTCTCCTCTATATTTACACTTTAATAGCAAAGATGTTAGCTGCAGCCCGCTTGGCTATATGGTAGATAATACGCTACTTATCCATACTGTTAATAAAATGGTAAGTGAAAATAAAAATATCACCTTTATTAACGAAGAAGTAAAAGATGCTCAATATACAGATTGCAAAGCCATTGTAATTACTGAAAATCATACCATTGAAGCCGACTTGGGTATTATTGCCGATGGCAAGTTCTCAAAAACAAGGGAGCATTTTGGCTTTGAAGTTAAAGATAAAGACTATGGTGAAACCGCTATAGTATTCAAAATAAGGCACGAAAAACCTCACCTAAGTACTGCATGGGAAAAGTTTTATCCAAGCGGTGCTTTTGCAGTACTTCCTATGAATGACCCAAATGTATCTGGTATCGTATGGATGGAGAAACCCGAAACTGCAAAAGCAATTGTGAAACAAGATATTAGCCTGATAAAAGAATTTTTCATGCAAAAAATGGGAGATTGTTTGGGTGAAAATGAAATTATAACAGTTCCATATTGCTACCCACTTACTTTAAAATATGCTAAGAAAAGTAGTATAACACGCTTTGTACTTGCAGGTGACAGCCTTCACAGCATTCACCCAATTGCAGGTCAAGGGCTTAACTTATCGCTTTTAGACTGCGATATACTTATCGATATTATAAAAGAGGCTTCTAACTTAGGCATGGATATTGGGTCTGCCTCTGTTACTGAAAAATATCACACCTCAATTAAGTTCGATGACATGTCTATGATTTATATCACTGATATTATTGATAAAGTTTTTAAAGTAAACTTCCCACCATTTACATTAATGCGTAAAATAGGACTTGCCAGTATTAATAAGATTTCTATACTTAAGGCGTTTATGATGAATTATGCAATGGGTAAAAGAAATGATCAATGGACCAGAAGTCCCGCCGATATCAGGCATTAAACCAGATTCAATAGTAATATTTTTACATGGATATGGCTCAAACGGCTATAATCTTATTGATATAGCAAAATTCTTAGCACGCGAAATGCCAAACACTCAGTTTTTGTCACCTAATGCAATAGAACCATTTGAATATGATATGGCAGATGGTTATCAGTGGTTTAGCCTTATGGACAGAACTCCTGAAGTTATAGATAGGCTCGCTTCTAAAGCAGCTGATAAACTTAATGAATTTTTAGACCATATTATGGTACGCTTTGACCTTCCCGCTTCAAAAGTTATATTATTTGGTTTTTCACAAGGCTCAATGATGTCACTTTATACAGCACTCAGAAGAGACGAAGCAATTGCAGGCGTTATAGGTTTTTCAGGTAGATTAATTGGAGCTAGCAACCTTGCTGATGAGATTAAATCTAAACCTACTGTAGCTTTATATCACGGTGATTATGATGATGTTGTACCTTTTGCATGCATGAATGAAGCAGAAGTAAAACTTAAAGAATTAGGCGTGAAGGTATCATCACATAAAATGCCTTACGCAGGTCATGAAATTACCTTAGAAGCAATTCAGGATGCTAAAGAGAAAATTTTAAGTTTACTTAATTAATAGCTGCACTTAGAATATCTTTAGTAATCAATTGTTTATAAAATTTTTACGAGGGAATTTATGGAAAAATATAATGCATCTATGCGTATAATGCACTGGCTAGTTGGCGTTTTAATTATAGCTATTTTAGCACTTGGTCTTTACATGACAGGTATGCCTGATGGCGACCCTAAATGGGAAGTTTACGCAATCCATAAATCCCTTGGAATGATAGCATTATTTTTATTTATAATCAGATTTATTAATAGAATGAAAAGTAATGTACCAGCTCCAGAAGGTAAGGCATGGGAAATTAAGTTATCTAAAGCTAACTACTTTGTACTATATGTACTTATGTTTGTAGCACCATTTTCAGGTTATAGCGCTTCAAGTTTATCAGGTTATCCTGTTAGTATTTTTGGATATACAGTACCAAATATATACTCACACAACCCAGAAATTGGAAAAATATTTGGTCAAATGCATGATATTTCAACATATGCGCTTATGTTCTTTATAGCACTTCATGTGGCTGGATTTTTAAAACATTTAATTATTGATAAAAGAAACTTACTCAAGAAAATTGTTTAATTAATCGATAAAAATGCGTAGGCGTCACTAGCTTAAAAATGGGTAGTAAGTTCAAAACAGCTTATGAACTTACCCCTTTTAAATCAATAATAAGTGGTACATGATCAGAAGTCTTGGCAAAATCCCTGAAATAATGTAAATACTCACTTGATGTAACATTATTTGTGATTCCGCCAGATGCAAAAGCATGATCAAGCCTTCTGCCCCTGTTTGATTTTTTATAGTCCTTGTTACGATAACTCCACCAGCTGTAAACTTTGCCATCACCTACAAATTTACGCATTATATCTTCAAGATTATTATCATTAATCCATTCCTTCATAAGACATGTCTCAAGTGGCGTATGACTAACTTCTGTAAGTAATTGCTTATGCGACCATACATCATTTTCTTCTGGTGCTATATTAATATCTCCCAGAATAATCGCAGACTGATTAGCTAAATGATAATCTTTCGACCATTTTATTAGCTCTTTAAAATACTCAATTTTCTGAGCAAACTTAGTAAGCTCAAGCGATGCCTCATATCCGCCCGCAGGTACGTATAAATTGTGCAGTTCAAAATTATCAAAACTAACCGCTATATCCCTGGATGGCAGTCCTACAAAATTTTTATACGGAAGTATTTTGCCAGGTATTTTCGATAAGATAGCAACACCGCTATAATGACTATCACCGTTTATAAAATTATACTTATATCCATTATCAGTAAATATTTGCAATGGAAACTCTTCATTTTTGACTTTAGTTTCCTGCAAGACTATAATATCAGGATTATACTTTTCAAAAATGTATCTAATTAAATCCCCTCTAATGCGTATAGAGTTGATATTCCACGAAAATATTCTCATATAATTAATTATGCTTTCCAGTAATCTGCAAATGCAAACCAAACAGAATAAAACATAAGACTTGCAAAGAATGCGGCTGCAATATCGTCAACCATAATTCCAATACCGCCTTTTATGTTTCGGTCAAGCCATGATATAGGCCATGGTTTAATAGCATCAAACATTCTAAATAATAAAAAAATGAATACTAATAATATTGCACTATGAATTTGATCAACAATTGCTATTGCGCCAGGTGCGCATATTATAAGAGTAAGCCACATACCTACAACTTCATCAATCACTACTTCTTTAGGGTCATCTTTTCCGACATCCTTGGCATATTTATCTGCGCTACAGCTTCCTGCTGCAAACAATATTCCACATAGAATAAAATGCACACCTAATAAATGGAAAAAATCATTAATTTCCTTAAATCCATTGAAATCATGAAGTTTTAAAATCAAATAATTGACTAAAAAAACAAATGGAAGCGCCGCAATAGAACCAGCTGTACCAGGAGCTTTTTTTGAACAACCAGAATAAAAAAATGTAGCAAATAGCTTATTATAATCAAACAATTGGCGCTCCGTTTATGAAATTTACCATTACAACACAGTTAGCAGCTACCCCCTCTTCTCTTCCTAAGAAGCCAAGCTTTTCAGTAGTAGTACCTTTTAAATTTACTTTTTCTTTTGAAATGCCACAAATTTCTGCAATATTTGCTACTATATCATCACGCACATCTTTAATTTTAGGTATTTCTGCCATCAATGTTAAGTCAATGTTTACAATTTGACCACCCATTTCCTGCATTTTGTTTATACACTCTTTAACAAATACTTTTGACGCCATATCTTTCCATTCAGGTTCTGTTGGCGGAAAGAAAACACCAATATCACCAAGCCCACATGCACCTAATATTGCATCACATAAAGAATGAAGCAGCACATCACCATCAGAATGCGCTTTCACACCATACTGACATGGAACCATAATACCACCCAGCATAATGCCATTACCCTCTTCAAATGAATGTACATCTATACCAAAACCAACTCTCATTTCACTCATTATTTTTATATCATCCTTACTTGTAATTTTAATATTAGTTTTTTCCCCGGGAATAATCTTTATTTTGCCGCCCTGACTTGCGAACACACCAACGTCATCTGTAAAATCGGAATACTGCGTTTTATTATAAGCGCTCCAAATTTTACTAAAAATAAAGCTCTGCGGAGTTTGAGCAAGCTTAAATTCTTCTCTATTTAAATTGCTTTGGACAAATCCTTCCTGTACTTGCTTTAATGAATCAATAAGGTCAACAACAGGCAGTACTCCCTCATGGTTGTCAAGTGTGTGAATGGAGTTTCTGATCAGGTCTTCGGATACATAAGGTCTACATGCATCATGAATTAAAACCTTTTCACACCATGGCAGGTTTTCTCTTATAAATTTAAGTGCATTTTTAGAACTGTCAAACCGCGTTTGACCACCGATTTTAGCGACAATTACGCTTGGTAAAAACTCATACTTGTCGATATATTTGTCATCTGGAGACACTATAACAATTATTCTATTCACCAACTTGGCAAATTTATTAATAGTTTGCTCAATTATACTTGATACTCCAAGTTTATAATATTGCTTAGGAAGACTTGGATCAAATCTTATACCCTTTCCTCCAGCAACAATAATTGCACAAGTATTAGCTGGCATTTCCGCGAGATCTCTTTTGAATTTCAGCTATTTTTTCTAACAAACTTTCGATAGCCAGTTTTTTACTATCTTGCTTATCTTCGGCTTCCTGTGGCTGTGGGACAGCAGGCTTACTACCATATATTACTGTTGAAGGTGAAGTTATAATAGGCTTTTTAAGTTGCTCTTGGGGCTTATAATCATTTGAAGGTTGTGTGTAAAAGTTATTATTATGACGTACCGCAGCAGCAGTGTCTTGCTGAATTATATGCTCTTTTAAGGATATTTTCGCCTGAATATCTTCTAAATGTTTTAAAGTTTTATTAGATTTTTCAATAAAAAATGCCATTTCATCAATCATAGTTTTAGATTCCTGAACTTTAGCATCAATAGTATGGCTGGTTTTAGAAGTACTATGTTTTAATGACTCTAGCGCCTCTTCCGCCCTTTTAATAGCATTGTCAAAATATTTAAAAAGAATAGCTAAATCTTTTTTACCTCTTTGGAGTTCTACAATTTTAGAATTAAGTCTAAAACAGTACCAAATAGTAACAAGTAAAAGCACTGCAATTATTAAATCTATAGCTATCATTCCATCATCTCTACTAGTTTTTTATGAACAGGTCGCTCTACGCTAACAGCAATGTTATCTTCAAAACTACCTAGTTTGCCCGCAAATAACTTTATGTTTGCACAACTCAAAATTACGTCATCCCCTGGCGCACAATCTAGTATTATTGTATGCCCTATGTCAAGCTTTAGTATATTTTCAAATTTGGTTTCTTTTTCAGCAAGAACCGCATCCAGAGTAATGGTTGTGTTCATAAGCTCTTTTGAAATATGATGCTCCCATGTACTGTCTTTACCGAATTTTTCACCAAGGAATACCTGAGTTAAAAGCTCTCTAATTGGCTCAAGTGTTGCATATGGAAGTAATATTTCGAGTTTACCGCCCTTGTCTTCAATATTAATATCAAGCTCAATTAATATAACGGCATCCCCTGGACGAGCAATTGTTGCAAATCTTGGATTTGTTTCTAACCTTTCAAATAAAAAGGTTGAAGGACTAAGTGGCTCAAAAGCTATACCTAAATCGTTTAGCAAAAGATCACAAAACTGACGTACAACATTTTGTTCAATATTGGTGTATGGCTTGCCATTAAAACGGGTTGCTTTAATAACCTTCCTTCCACCAAATAATACATCTAATAAAGCATATACCAAATCACCGCTGATATTTACCATACCAAAGTTATCCCACTCGATCACTCTAAAGATCCCTAGTAACGCAGGCATTGCTACAGCATTGATGTAATCACTAAAACGTAATGATGATATATTACGAACATCTACGTCGACGTTCTCAGATGTTAAGCTTCTTAGATTTGTTGATACAAGTCTGGTATATCTATCAAATACAACTTCAAGCATTGGAAGTTTTTGATATGATTTCATGGCACTTTCAATTAGCGCCCTTATACCGCGGTTTGGGTGATCATTTTTCTGAGACGCAACACCTAATAAGGCGTCAATTTCATTTTGGTTTAGGGTTTTTGGTGCTTCATCACCAGATGACATGGCCTCCCACTGAGCCATCATATCTTCTTCGCTAGCACCTTCTTTTGCCGCATCTTCTTTTTTTTCGTCTTTGGATACCATTGCTTCCCAGTCTGCTACAGTCTGTTCCGCAAATTTTCCTTTTTCCTGATCCTGTTTGTCTTTATCTTCGTCCATAGTTACTGTACTATGACCTCGTTAAAAAATATGTCTTTTACTACAACTGGGTATAATAATTTATTGAGTCTAAATAATAGCTCTTCACGTAGTCTAAACAATGATTGTGAACCTTGCAAGTCTTCTGGTTTTAGTTCCCTTAAATAAACCTGAAAAGCATCTCTGACTTTAGGCATATTTGCAATAACCTGATTTTTATCAGGTTCGCTACCAACTTCTACTGAAACTACTAATTTTAAAAACCTTGGCTGTGAAGCTGATGCAGATAAATTAACAATAAAATCTTCAAGATCAATATAAATACTGGTATGAACTGCGACCGCTGCTTTTTCTACTTCTTTCTTATCTTCTTTTTTCTTACCAAGAAGCATAAAGGCTGCTGCACCTCCCCCACCTAATAAAATAACGGCAATAATTATTACCATTAAAAGACGTTTTTTTCTAACTTTAGCAGCCTTCTGCTTTTCTTCATCTGTTTCGGTTGTACCGCCAGCAGCAATCTTCTCAATTTCATCAGCAGGATTAGGTAAGGGTGCTTTCTCATCAGCCATTTTTAATACTTCATATTAGTTAAACTCTTAGGACTCATTTTATCTTATTAAGTTTTTTGTATTTTGTTAAATAAAAATATTTACAAATGCCAAAAAAACTCATAATGAGCCATACAATTTCAATAATAAATGAGGGTAAATTAAACTCAAACGTCAGAGAATACAATATACATGCAGCGCCTAAAAAGTTTATTAGGGAGTAATTTAAAGATTCTGCTTTCATCTTGCCAAATTGCAATAAACAATATGTACCAAGAACAAATACTACTCCAATCATCCCAAAAACATCACTCATCTTTATACCACGCCGCTTTACTTAACTTTACTTCTTTACCTAAAATATTTGGCAAAGACATATCTGTTTCTACATCACGTATAATTGAATTGCCAGCTTTATTTAAACTTTTAGTGATTTTGCCAATTTCATGCGCTTGACCGTTGAGAATAATATCACCATCTTTCAAATCAAAATCAGCCAAAACGTTATACATAGCCTTTCTCACTACACCCCGATATTTAGTTCTCGCTGTAACCTCCTGACCTACATAACATCCTTTCTTAAAATTTATAGCATTAATATGATCCATGCCAACTTCCAAAGGAAATGTTTTATCTGGCAGTAATTCTGCCCCATGCTCTGGAATTACATGACTTATTGCATGACTTTTGTAATCAAAACCAAACTCTATGCCCTTAATCTCTTCAGCATACAACCTAAAACCTAAATTTTTAAGCCTTGGATCTTCGTAGGCATTTTCAATATAAGTATCTGAAAAATATACATTTTTATTAGTTTGCTTAATAATCACATCAGATCTTAACTTGTAAACATTTAATTTTTTAGTTACGTTTTCAGCGATATCACTAGGAATATCAAGGTAAAAAGTATCATTATTTTCATGTATAAAAAAGTCACTAAGGTATTTACCTTGCGGACTTAACATTAAAGCATACATTAGCTTATTATCACTGATAGCAGATATATCATTTGATAAAATATTATTTAAAAACAGTAACTTATCCCTTCCTTCCAGACTTATTACCGCCCTATTATCCAATAAACATAATGACATATAAAACTTCCATAAAATTATTCTTGTAAAACATATATAACAAATTGACAAAGTAATGGGAAGTAGTTTACTCTATACCCAAAAAAATCGAGGACAATTTAGTATGAATAACAAGACGCCTCCACTCATGCCTAAAGCAACGGCTGTTTGGCTTATAGAAAATACATCTTTAACATTTGATCAAATTGCTGATTTTTGCTGCATGCACCCACTTGAAGTTCAGGGCATTGCAGATGGCGAAGTAGCAAATGGAATTATAGGTTTCGATCCTATTGCTAATAGTCAGCTTACTGCCGAAAACATTAAGAAATGCGAAGAGAACCCTAACGCAAGGCTTCATTTATCTGAAAAAGCTCTTAAGCACGTTGAAGCAAAACGCAAGAAAAGTACCAAATATACACCAGTTGCAAGAAGACAAGATAAACCTGACGCTATTGCATGGCTCCTCAAGAACTATCCTACAATTAAGGATACACAGATTGTTAAGCTTATTGGTACAACAAAAAGCACTATTCAGTCGGTTAAAGAAAGAACTCACTGGAATGCTAATAACATCAGACCAAGAGACCCTGTATTACTAGGTCTTTGTAAGCAGACAGAACTAGATAGTATGCTTGGCAATACACCTAGGGATGCATCTGAATAATATAGATTTATACCAAGTCCTTTTAAAAGTTAATAAATTAACTTGAACCCAACATGCATTTAGATGTACAATCTAAAGTAGGTATATAAATAAGCTAAATTATTTCGGTTTTGGCATTCTATCAGCATACACATTGATTGTTATTTGATGTTTTAAGTATCTGATATTTATGCCAATACTGTAATTTCACTATGCAAATTAGAGTGCTGTAGCTTAAGGTGTGTGGTTTATGGGTCTGCTAAACTGGAAAAATGATATAACTATATTTCGGATTACATCCTTAAAGTCCAGGATTGTTGCGATTATCATGATTCCGTGGCTTTTTTCTGCAATCTTTTCCTTCTTTTTCATTGAAAAATTAAGTTTAAACTATCAGATTGAACTTAAAAGTAAGCTTGAAAGCCTTTATCAAATAATTATACATAAAGTCGAAAATGAGATTGGCAATAAAGAAAAACTTAAAAATGAACTACGCTTCTTACTAAATAATATAAATTGCAACGAATTCGTGGTTTTTGATACAGTTACAAAGAAAACCATATTTAACATTACCGAAGAAAATCACGCAGAAGGAATTCATGAAGATGACGAGATAGATTACATACTGGATAATGTTAAAAAACTTGAAAACTCACCAGAATATTATCACAAAGATAAACCAAAGTTTTATTCTGTTATTGATAAAAGCAATAATCTCGAAAAACATTTCACTGTTATAAAATTTACAAAATACACTAATCCTATTGCTATCCACTTTGAAACGCATAACTGGCTGGATAGCAACCTGCAAAATTGGGCTGTTTACATTATTTTTGCTATCATATTTATTAGCATAGTGTTAGCTATTCTTATAATAATACTTATCCATAAGGAAGTAATTAAACCGATTGATGACATCAACTATATTATCAACTTACGCTCTGAAGGTGTAAAAGCAGTATATAACAATAGGGCTATGAATAATGAGATTATAAATCTTACTCAAAACCTTAATAGTATGCTTAATAAAGTTGATCAGTCCGAGTTTTTAAATATTAAAGTGATTGAAAATATTACAAATTCTATATTTTTCTGCGACAAAGATTTTAAAATATTCAAATATAACAATTACGCAGTCAAAATCTTTGGCGTAGGTGATAGCTTTCTTGATAAAAGCATATTTGACCTAATTGTGATTAATCAGCCCTCTCCTGTAAATTATATACTTTCCAAACTGGACAAAACAATTCAATGTCAGGCAAATGATATTTTGGGCAATAAAAAATCAATTGATTTATGTGTATCCCAGGTTTTAGAAAACGAAACAGACATACATTATATATTCTTTATCTATGATCTAACTGCAAATGTTGAGCAGATACACCAGCTTGAACTCATTAATAAAGAACTTGAGATAGCAAAAAACCATGCAAATCTGGCAGATAAAGCTAAATCTGAGTTTTTAGCTAATATGTCTCATGAAATTCGTACTCCAATTAATGGGATTATGGGGTGCGTAGGACTACTTGAAGAAAAAATTACAGATTCTTCTCAAATGGATTATATTAAGCTTATCAAAAACTCAAGTGAAGACCTTCTGGTAATTATTAACGACATTTTAGATCTTTCTAAAATTGAATCAGGCATGTTAAACCTTGAAAATATACCTTTTGATGTTACCGACTCTATTAAAAGCCTTCACGAAGTAATGAAAATTAAAGCAGCTCAAAAGAATATTGATTTATTATTTAAAGTAGATAAAGAAGTTCAAAATTACCTAATCGGAGATGTAAGCCGCATAAGACAAATTACCCTTAATCTAGTAAATAATGCTATTAAATTTACTCATCAGGGTTATGTGATGATTCATATCAGCCAAACACCTTCCATTTTAGATGAAAAAATTCTAAATTTGATAATTGAAATAAAAGATACAGGAATTGGCATCAAAGCTGATTACCTTAATCGCATTTTTGAAAAATTTACACAGGAAGATTTATCAACAACTAGGAAATATGGCGGCACAGGACTTGGGCTTTCAATTTCCAAAAAACTTGCGAATATAATGGACGGTGATATTACAGTTTCAAGTGAGTACGGTGTAGGATCGACCTTTACGTTTACTGCCCCTCTTCCTGTGGCAAGCCAAAAAGATATTGAAGATTTGCGTAAAAAAGAGAATAGCGAAGTTAGAGTATTCAAGAAACTAAAGGGTCACGTTTTAATAGCCGAAGATAACTCGGTAAATCAGATCGTTATTGTTAAAATGTTAGAAAGCTTTGGTATTACTGCAGTAATCGCTAATAATGGGCGCGAGGCGCTGGACAGATTAAATTGCGGAGATAAATTTGATCTTATTCTTATGGACTGCCAAATGCCAGAAATGGACGGATTTACAGCAACAAGGGAAATTAGGGCAAAGCCTGAGTTTAAAGACAGCATAATAATTGCTATTACAGCAAAAGCAACGCAGGATGATCTTGATGAGTGTTTAAAAGCGGGAATGAACGAATTTGTTAGCAAACCAGTCTCTAAAATTCAGCTATATAATACTTTAAACAAGTTTTTAGAGTATAAAGATTAAATCTTGCTTTTATATATTAACAATGACATATTGCTAATCAAAAATATATTTTCATGATTTATTATAATAAAACAGAATTTCAGCAAAACCTTGCATCTAGCGGAATATTACTTGGCCTTGATATTGGTCAAAAGAAAGTTGGCATAGCAATTAGTGACGCAGCAAGATTTATGGCGATGCCTCTTAAAGTCATTTCCTTAAATATCAACGAAATAAAGCTTTTAATATCTGAGTATAAAGCTGCGGGACTTGTAATAGGGCTGCCTTTAAGCATGAATGGCGAAAAAAATGAACAATGTTTATTTGTAGAAAAAGTAGCAGCACAAATTCTTGAAGCTATTGAATTACCTATATTCCTATCTGACGAAAGAATGACCACCCGCATGGCAAATACACTTTTAAAACAAGGCAATATCAAACGCAAAGATCGCGATAAAGTTGACGACATGGTATCAGCAAGTGTTATTTTAGAAAGTGGTCTGTAGGTTGATATTATCGTAACTGTATAGGTTATGAGTATTATTTTGTAGAAATCTATTATTATTTTTATGAATTACCAAGGAATGCTTTGCATTCCTGTTAATGACAGTAACTAAAGCTTTAAACTTTAATTTTTTATGAAATTTTATAATAGCAATAATATTGAACCTTCAAAACTGCTCGCAATAAAAATAGATTAGGTTTAGATAGTATCATGAACGACGAGCGAAGTGTACGATGTAGTACACGAGCAAGGAGAGAAGCAATAATAGCAAATCTAATCTATTTTTATCAGATTTGCATTTTCATTATGTCTTGATACGCAGCAATAAACTTATCCCTTATGGCAAGTACCGCCTGAAGTGTTACTTCTGCATTTGATATTGCTGTTACTACTGTTGTGGTATCTACCTTTCCTTGCAAAGACTGCATGGACAGTTTTTCGGAGCCTTGGATTGTATCTACTGCATCGTTATAAGATGATTTCACAAAGTCTGCAAAAATATTATCAACGGAAGGCTTGGAAACACTAGGGTTTACCTTCATACTTTGAGTATCATTGTAAGCTTTTGCAGCAGTTTTAAATAGCGAAAACATTTCTAACTCCAGGTGAAATCTTTAGACTTAAATTCTTAAAAGAGCGAATTTTGCTAATATTACACTGTTTTTTTACCATACTATCACTAAATATATTTTTTTCAATAGCTTATCTCAAAATATCTAAAGTACGCATTTCCATATTTTTACTTATTTCGTACATACTCATATTTGCCTCATAACTTCTTTGAGCTTCTCTTGCATCCATCGCCTCTAAAGTTCTGTCAACGTTTGGATAAAGAACATAGCCCTGGTCATTAGCTGCCGGATGGTGAGGATCAAATTTTACTTTATATGCACTAGGATCCCTATCTACTTTTTTTACTTTTACAATATCTATACCACGGCTTCTGTCTTTAGCAAAATCTAAAAATATAACTTTTCTTCTATATGGCTGTGCGCCTGGAACAGAACCGCTTGATTCAGCATTGGCAATATTTTGCGATACGACTGAAATACGCTTAGTTTGCGCTTTAAGCCCCGAGGTTGAAACTTCCATCGCATCACGAAGACCACCTTTAAAAGCTGCATCAGAAATTTGATAAGTATACACAAAAGATAATACGATAAATATTAGCTTAAGCATTTTTATACCCTACCTGTGACAGTTGATTTTAGCATTCCTATAAACTTAGAGAACATGCGACCATATTCTGTTGAATTAATATTGTTATTAGAAGCTTCTTTTACTTCATCAGCAAGTACTATGTTATTGCCTGATGGAGTGATTTCTGTAGCTTCAGGATTATTAATAATTTTAAAATAATCAGGAACATCTTTACCCTGAATATGCTTAGACGCAGTACGCGCTAAATTAAATGAATTACGCTTTTTATTAGCTAGCAAATCCTTAAAATCCAGTTGCTCAAGTGTTTTAGACTTAGCGCCCGGTATATTTGCCTGTGCAATGTTTCCAGCAATTACTTTTTGCTTCTCAGCCGCATATTGCATTGCATAAGTTATATTTTTAGTAATATCTATTTTTTTAATACTCATATTACACTTTACCGTAATAATAGTTTACATTTAAATATTGTTATAATATTCTATGTATGTCAATAACTTAATTAGTTATACAAAATGCTATATTTAAACAGAAAAATTGGCGAATCTATCATTATTGCAAATGAAGTTGAAATGGTAGTAAAAGAAATAAAAGGCGGGATGGTAAAGCTTGGCTTTAAATTTCCACGCAATATTACTGTCCTTAGAAAAGAAATTTATAATAAGATTAAGCGCGAAAATCTTAACGCAACTCAGGCTTTCGAGGAAAGCTTTTTAGACAAGTTGATTTTGCCTAAGAAAGTGCTATAGTACTTAAAAATTTATAGCATTCGGAAATCACAAATGACAGTTAAAACAAGATTTGCCCCAAGTCCAACGGGTTTTCTACATATTGGTAACGTTAGAACAGCGTTAGTAAACTATTTATTCACTCGCAAAAACGGTGGTGAGTTTTTACTTCGTATGGATGATACAGATCTGCAGCGTTCAAAAGAAGAATATGTAAATCAGATAAAAGAAGATTTAACATGGCTTGGTATTAAATGGGATTCATATGAAAGACAATCCTCCAGAAGTGAAAGATACAATGAAGTAAAAACAAAGCTTTTATCGATGAAGAGACTTTACCCATGCTTTGAAACACAGGAAGAGCTTGAAATTAAAAGAAAAATGCAGCTTTCTCGTGGTCAGCCACCAATATATGACAGAAGCGCTCTAAAACTTACAGCCGATCAAATTAAGGCTCTAGAAGCTGAAGGTAAAAAGCCGCATTACCGTTTTAAAATGAATGATAGCGATATCACATGGAACGATATGGTAAAAGGCGAACTTAAGTTTGCAGGGAACAATATTAGCGATCCTATCGTTATTCGTGAAGATAATTCTATGACTTATATATTATGTTCGGTTGTCGATGATATTGATTTTAATATCACCCATATTTTAAGGGGTGAAGATCACGTAAGTAATACAGCAGTACAAATTCAAATGTTTGAAGCTCTACAAAGCAAGCATCCACAGTTTGGTCATACAGCGCTTATAAAATCAAAAGAGCAGGAAATTTCTAAAAGGCTTGGTGGCTTCGATATTAAGACATTGCGTGAAAAAGGCATAGAACCTATGGCTATTGCCTCAATGTTCGCAAAAATTGGAACATCAGATGCTATTGAACCATTTTTAACAATGGATGATTTAACAGCAAGCTTTGATATTAGCAAGTTTGGTAAAGCACCCGCAAATTACGATGAAAATGAGTTATTTGAGCTTAACCGTAAACTTGTTGGGATCATGCCATATGCTCAAGCAGAAAGCAGGCTTAATAACTTAGGCGTAAAGTGCAGTACGTTTTGGGATGGCGTAAAAGGTAACCTAGATAAAGTTGATGACATTAAGTACTGGTGGGATATGTGTGTAAACCCAATTACACCTGTTTTAGAAAACAATGAATTGCTAAGTACAGCTATAAAACTAGCGCCAGAAGGTAACTGGAATTTAGATACCTGGGGAGCCTGGACAAAAGCAATATCAAACGAGAGTGGTCTCAAAGGTAAAGCTTTATTTATGCCACTTAGAAAAGCATTAACAGGTCTTGAGCATGGTCCTGAAATTAAATATTTACTTCCTGTAATAGGAAGAGAAAAAGCATTAAAGAGGCTAAATGGTGAAACTGCTTAAATACCTTATTTTACTTGCAAGTTTTAATGCAAATGCAGATACAAGAGATTACGTAAGGATAGTAGGCTCTACAAGCCTCTATCCAGCAATTTCAAGACTTGCAGAAGAGTTTGGTAAAAACAGAAGTTTCCAAATCCCTTTAGTAGAAGCCACAGGCACAGGGGCTGGGTTTAACATTTTTTGCATGAAAAATACGCAAGCCTATCCAGATATTGTAATGGCTTCGCGTGAAATTAAGCCTAGCGAAATAAGTCTATGCAAACAAAATAATATTAAAAATATCGATCATATTTTAGTAGGAAAAGATGCGTTAGTATTTATAGCTAATAAGAAATTTAAAATTAACAATATATCTAAATATGCTCTAGCAGAAAGCCTGTCTAATAACAAAGCATATAAATTTAGTGATTTAGACCCTGCTCTTCCTAAACTTGAAATTAAGTTTTATGGCCCAGGATCCAATAGCACTAATTATGATGCTTTAATTGAGATGCTAATCCATCCTGAGCTTGGCTCGAATCGTAAGATTAGAAGTGATAGTCAGTACATTCAGAATGGTGCAAATAATAATATTATAATATCTAAAGTTTTAGAAAATGATGACTCGATTGGTATTATTCCTATTGAATATTTTCAGCCATATAAAACAAAACTAAAAATGATTAGCATTGACGGAATTAGCCCGTCTAATACCAATATTAAAAACAACTCTTACCCAGTATCACGTAGCCTTTTATTATATTATAATAAAGATAAACTTGATTCAGTGAAAGGCTTAGGAGAGTTTTTAAAATACGTTCAGGAAAATTACGAGAAGGAATAAGATGTTCCATTTCTATTGGAATGAGGATCCTAGTCGATTGTCATTCCGCTTATTCTTTCAGAATACTCGGAATGACAACAGCTATGACTTTAAAATATATAACAATGACCTTTTTTACTCTCTGCCAACAAAGTCATTAAGTGCGGCATTGATAAAGCCTACATGATCTTTATCGTAAAGCGATGATGCAATATTTGTGTATTCGTTTAGTAATACTTTTGGAGGTAGCTTTTCATCACCGATTTTTTCAACAGCTGCGGTAACTAATATTGATTTAATAAGTGGGTCGTTATTTTCAAAACTTCTTTGCATTAAAATAGAATCAAGTTTTTCTTCTGCCTGCTCCTTAAAAAGCTGCATATAACTGAAAACCTTAGAAAAATGCTTACTGCATGGCTTTAAGTCTTTGATATTTATATCTTTATCAAAATATAAATTTAAAAACTTTGTAGCCTCTAAACTACTTAGCTTTAAATCACTTAAATAGCACGAATATAAATATTGAACTAAGGCTAAACGCGCCATAGTTTTCTTTATTGCAGGGTTTTTCTTTTTATCTTCCATGTTAATTCTTTATATTGAATACGCTAAAATATTATATTGATAATATTAATATTAAAATTTTCTTTGTAAGACGTACTTATATACCTAATTTGTAAATTAGGCAATTTATATATTACAAAAAACGTATTTCAGAAGTAAATATTTACAATTACTTAAAATGTTAATATATTAAATATGAGCCAGAAATTTTTGAGCATCGAGTGCTGCCATACATCCTGTACCCGCTGCTGTTACTGCCTGGCGATAGATTTTATCCTGCACATCACCTGCCGCAAATACACCTGGTATGTTTGTTAGTGTTGTACCTGGCTGGGTTATAATATAACCTTCTTCGTCCATATTTATTTGATCTTTAAACATATAAGTATTGGGTTTATGACCTATTGCTATAAATATACCCTCTGCCTGAATATCTTTAAACTCACCTGTTTTCAGGTTTTTAATTTTTGCCCCTGTTACAGATTTTGGATTTTCAGTACCTAATACCTCTTCTAAAGCGCTGTCCCAAATAACTTCAACTTTAGGATGCTCAAAAAGCCTTGTTTGCAATATTTTTTCGGCTCTTAAAGAGTCTCTTCTATGTATTAAAGTCACTTTTGAAGCATGGTTTGTTAAATATAATGCTTCTTCTACTGCAGTATTACCACCACCTACAACTAATACTTCTTTGTTTTTAAAGAAAAAACCATCGCATGTGGCACATCCTGAAACGCCAAAACCTTGGTATTTAGATTCACTTTCTAAACCAAGCCATTTAGCCTGAGCGCCAGTAGAAATAATGATTGTGTCAGCCTCAAAATAATTGCCATAATCACCATAACATTTAAATGGTCTTTGGCTAAAATCAACCTTGCTAATATAATCATCAACAAGCTTTGTTCCAACATGTTCTGCCTGCTTTTCCATTTGTTCCATAAGCCATGGCCCCTGGATCACACTTGCAAAACCTGGATAGTTTTCTACATCTGTTGTAATAGTAAGTTGCCCACCTGGCTGAAGCCCTCTTACCACTATTGGCTCTAAGCTTGCGCGTGCAGCATAAATTGCAGCTGAATAACCAGCAGGGCCAGAGCCTATAATTAATACTTTTGTTTTATAATTATCTGGCATCTTAGCCCTCCTGAATTAAGAATATTAAAGATTTGCAGCGTGTGATGTTAAGAAATCTGCAACGCCTTCTGGAGTCGCTGTCATTCCTTGTTTACCTTTATCCCAGCCAGCAGGACAAACTTCACCATGCTCTTCAAAATAATGAAGCGCATCAACCATTCTAATAGCTTCGTCAATGTTTCTGCCAAGCGGAAGATCATTGATAACGCAGTGTCTTACAACACCTTTTTTATCGATAAGGAATGTGCCACGAAGTGCAACTGCATCATTTATCAAAACGCCATAATCTTTAGCAATTTGCTTAGTAATATCAGCAACAAGTGGGAACTGAACATCACCAATACCACCTTTATTTACTGGAGTTTTTTTCCAGGCTAAGTGGCTGTAATGTGAATCAACACTTACACCGATAACTGCGCTTCTGCGTGAAGTAAATTCACCAAGCCTATTATTAAATGCTATGATTTCTGAAGGACATACAAATGTAAAATCAAGCGGGTAAAAGAATAGAACGCCTGTTTTGCCATTTAAATATGACATTAGGTTAAAATTTTCATTAATATCGTTGTTTGGCATGACTGCTTTTGCTGTAAAATCTGGAGCAGCTTTTCCAATTAAAATTGACATGATTTAATTCCTCTAGTGTATTTCTTTGAATACATTATTTATGTTTTGTGATTTCATAGATACGAGCAAAATTAAGATGTGATAACACCCATATCAATCCTGTAGTATGGGTAAATTTTTTTAAATTTCAAGTATGAAGATTCTAAATCTTCAAAATTCTTATAAATTCCAAAGCATGTTGACCCTGTTCCAGTCATTGAAGCATACATTGAATTAGAATTTTTTTCAATGTTTTCAATTACTTCTATAATTTTTACGTCTGCATATTTAATAAAATCATTTCCTGCCTTTTGAAGATCATTGGTCAAATCATTTAGGTTAGTATAAGTACTTTTAAATTCTACTTTGTGGCCATAGTCTTTAAGTTTTGCAAACATATCAGTTGTAGAGTTATGAATAGCAGGATTTATTAACAACATGTATAATTCAGGTAACATAATCTCCTGAATATCATCACCTATGCTACTAAATATTTGAGACTTCCCAATATAACTAACAGGAACATCTGCACCTATTCTTGCAAGCTGCTTCAGGTCAAATTCTATACCTGTAATATTACTAATATAACGCAAAAAATTACCTGCGTTAGAAGTGCCTCCTCCAAGCCCTGCTCCCATAGGAATATTTTTTTCAATAATGACTTTAATTGGTGGCAGATTTATATTTTTATTACGAACATAATTTATAGACTTAGTTATACTATCATTTGGTATGATACTTCCATTAACTAAAACCTCATCTTTATCTGATTCATGTATTGTAATTTTGTCATGAATTATTCCAAACACAGCTATAGAATTTAAATTATGATAATCACCATTTTTTCCTAAAACCTGAAGTGCTAAATTTATTTTTGCGGGTGAGTTTAAAACTACTTTATCAGTGAGATTGATTATCATTTACAACTCCGTAAAAAAAGTATTAATTTGCACAAAAATTATGTTGAATATTATTAACATTAAAGCTACGATTTATTTAAATTCCAATAGCAATTTTTTAGGGTTAATCATATGCAAGAGCTTACGATTATACTGTCACGCGTACAATTTGCGCTGGCACTCGCTTATCACATAATTTTTCCAACTATTAATATAGGGCTTTGTATTCTTATTGCAATATTTGAATATAAGTGGATTAAAACTGGCGATGAGTCATATCAAAAACTAACTAAGTTTTTTACAAAAGTTTTTGCTTTAGCATTTGGTATGGGCGTGGTATCTGGCATCACACTTGCATTTATGTTTGGAACAAATTTTGCCAAGTTTTCTCTTTTTACAGGCAACGTTATTGGACCATTATTATCATACGAAGTTTTAACCGCATTCTTCTTAGAAGCAACTTTTCTTGGGGTTATGTTGTTTGGGTGGAAAAGGGTTTCACAAAAAATGCATTTCTTAGCAACTACAACTGTTGGCGTTGGCACACTCATATCCGCTTTCTGGATATTAGCCGCAAACTCATTTATGCATACACCACAAGGGTTTGGCTTAAATGAGAAAGGCATGATGATTGCTGAAAGTTGGATGAAAATTATATTTAATCCGTCTTTCCCGTATCGTTATTCCCATATGATAGTAGCTTCACTTATCAGCGCAGGGCTTTTGGTTTCGGCAATTTGTGCATATAATCTACTTAAGAAGAAAAATATCGATATTGCCAAAAAAGGATTAAATATAGCTCTTTTAAGCTTAGTTATTACTACCCCTCTTCAAGTATTTATTGGTGACCTTCATGGTATCAATGCTTTTGAGCATCAGCCAATGAAAGTTGCTGCAATGGAAGGTAGGTGGGATACCATGAAAGGCGCACCACTTATTTTATTTGCAGTTCCTGATTCTAAAAATGAACGCAACGAACTTGAAGTATCGATTCCAAAACTTGCAAGCCTTATACTCACACATGATACGGAGGGAACGGTACATGGTCTTAAAGAGGTGGAACAAAAAGACCGCCCACCAGTAGGTATTGTTTTTTATGGCTTTAGGGTAATGGTTGGGCTTGGGTTTATATTTATATTACTTTCATTTGTATCTTACTATAAGCTTAAAAAAGATAAGCTATCTGACTGCCCATTCATTTTAAAATCACTTATTTTAATGGGACCTATGGGGGTTTTGGCTACCATTATAGGCTGGATTGTTGCGGAGTGTGGTCGCCAGCCATGGATTGTTCAAAATGTAATGCGCACATCTGATGGAGCAAGTGTTTTAAACCCTGCTAAGGTTATGTTTTCGCTAACGCTATTTTCACTGGTTTACACCTTGATATTTATAGTATTTTTATACTTCTTCTTCAAAATCGTTAAAAAAGGTATTGATAGCGATGCGCCGCATCCGGTTATAGATACCTACCAAAGAACTGCATGGCATGAAACTGAGTAACAAAGGAGAAATATTATGGATTTAGCTTTTTATCTACCGATTATTTGGAGCATAATCATTGGTATTGGCGTGGTTATTTATGTTATTTTAGACGGATTTGATCTTGGTATTGGCATATTATTCCCATTTATTGAGCATGACGAACATAAAGATATGATGATGAACTCAATTGCCCCTCTTTGGGATGGCAATGAAACATGGCTTATTCTTGGTGGCGCTGCACTTTTTGGTGCTTTTCCTGTTGCATATAGTGTGATACTCCCTGCTATGTACATACCGCTTACAATTTTCTTAGTAGGCATAATTTTAAGGGGAGTTGCCTTTGAATTTAGGTTCAAGTCACACTCCAGCAAACTAGTCTGGGACTATATGTTTGCAGCAGGATCAACTATTATGACTTTCGGTCAGGGAATTGTCCTTGGTACATTTGTACAAGGGATGAAAATTGAAAATTTAGAATATGTTGGCGGATCTTTTGACTGGCTTTCTACATTTTCAGTATTCTGCGGATTTGCTTTAGTATGTGGATACGCCCTACTTGGCTCCACATGGATAATTATGAAAACTGATGGCGAACTTCAGGCAGAAATGAGAGCAAAATCAAAAAAACTAAGCATGGTTTTATTTGTATCGATTGGCATAATAAGTTTATGGACGCCACTAATGCAGGATGATATTGCAAAACGCTGGTTTTCAATACCAAACTTCTTATTTTTAGCGCCCGTACCGCTAATAACATTATTTGTGGCATATAACTTAGTTACATCTTTAGATAAAGGAGAATCTAAGCCATTTTTCATGACAATCTTATTATTTATAATGTCTTATTTAGGTCTTGCTATCAGCATTTGGCCATATGTAGTGCCGCGTGGCATTACAATATGGGAAGCGGCGTCCCCTGTAGATAGCCAGTTATTTACTCTGGTAGGTACGCTAATTATATTGCCATTTATACTATTTTATACCTATAAAGTGTATATGGTATTTAGGGGTAAAGTTAAAATTGGAGAAGGATATGGACATTAATCAGCAAAAACAAATTGCGGCAGATTGGTTTAGAGATTTGAGAAATCAAATTAGAGATAGACTACAGGAACTTGAAAATGAATATTCCGCTAAAAATGGTCTTACTCCTGCTGAATTTGAAGTAAAAAACTGGAACCGCGATGGCGGCGGTGGCGGTGAAATGTCTATTATTCGAGGTAATTTATTTGAACGTGGTGGCGTAAATATTTCTACTGTTTTTGGTGAATTCTCACCTGAGTTCAGAAAGCAAATTCCTGGCGCCGATGAAGACCCTAGATTTTTTGCAACAGGTATATCATTGGTAATTCATCCTAAGTCACCAATGGTGCCAATTGTTCATATGAATACAAGGTTTATTACAACACAAAAAACATGGTTTGGTGGCGGTGCTGACCTTACGCCTGCTATTAAATTTGATGAAGATAAAAATTTATTTCATAAGTATATGCAAGAAGCATGTGATAAGCATGACCCTTCTTATTATCCAAAATTCAGCGAAGAGTGCGACAAATATTTTTTCTTACCTCACCGCAATGAAGTCAGAGGAGTCGGCGGTATTTTCTATGATTACCTAAATACGGGTAATTTTGATGAAGATTTTGCATTTACGCAGGATGTTGGCAAGGCCTTTTTAAGCGCATATCCTCAAATTGTAGAGCGTACAATGCCACTGGCTTATAATGATAACGATAAACAGCAGCAGCTTATAAAACGTGGTCGTTATGTGGAATTCAATTTGTTATATGATAGAGGTACAAAGTTTGGGCTTATGACTGGCGGGAATACTGAAGCAATTTTAATGTCCATGCCACCTGTAGCAAATTGGGTTTAATTAAGCTTTTGTTAGCTGTTATATCTGCTATACCCGCTATTGTTTAATTGACGATTATAATACCAAATGTCATAATAAGTTAATATATTAATATTTTTAACCTATTATGACAAAAGAAAATAGACTTTATCTTTTAATGCTGTTTGCATTAATTATTAATTTAATAGCATGCTATATTTTGAAAAAGTATGATTTTAGTAATGTACCTACATATACTTATATTCAGGTAGGGTACTTTTTCATACTAAATTCTTTAGGCGCAGTATATATTAAAAAACTTACCAAAAAGACTTTGGCTTATGAAAAAACATTAAATATAAACTCTAAGCAACCCAAAATCTCTGAATTTTTGGCACACATGCCTTTCTTTTTAATTATATTACCGCATTTAATAAGCACGGCTTATGCATTGATAATTTCTATACCTCATCTTATATCTTTTGATATAATACAATTCTTTTCAACATTGATAGGCTTCTTTTCACTTAGCTATTATTTTTTTGGGGTCGGATGTAGTTATCATTATCTTCCAGCATTTTATACATGCGTATTAATACTAGCGCACACTTGGTACTGGGATAATTATTGCAATGTAAGTATCGAAAATTATAAAAAAAAGCACCCCGATAAAAAACCTACTTTAAGCATTGCATCTAAGCGCATATTGCTTTACACGCTTTCATTCTGGATATTATTTTTAACGCCTTTATTTCTAATATATGGAAAGTGAAAGTAATGGGACTTTGTATAAGTCCTTACTCAGAAAGTTTTATTGTCTTTGCGAGCAAAATGAAGTTTTCCGTGGCGACCTAATCACAACTTTAGCATTAACCGATACTCTGAACCTATACAGGAATGAAGACAGGATGTTGTCTCAAACGAAACTCTAAAAATATATAGCAATAACTGACTGAATATATATTTATAATTAGTTGTATTTTCAAAATATCAAAGTTTATGCTCAGATAATGAGTATAAGACTAATTCATCCGTTTACTTATATCGTCCGCAAACTCCAGAATCATACGATCTGATTCTTCACGTGTAAGCTTTTCCCGCAAAATTGATGCAACAGCATGAATTGCAATATCAACCGCGTTTTTACGAACTTCGTCCATAATCATAGCTTCATATTGATAAATACGCTGCATTGCAGCATCTGTGCGCTGCTCAATTGCTTTTTCTAAATCTTTATCAGTTTTCTCTAAAAACACCTTAATTTGCTTATTTGATTCTTCCAGAATTTCCTCTATATCAAATTTCATTTGAGCATGTTTCTTCTGGAATTCTTCAAGTAATTCCTCTGCTTGTTTTGCTATTTCTTTAGCTTCTTTTAAATTCTTACTAGCTGTTGCAATTTGTTTATCAAGCGATGATAATATTACTTTTTTAAGTGGCTTGTATATTAAAACTACTAGTAATATTACTGAAAAACCTACCCAAAATTTTTCATCAAATGTAATGTAATGTTTTAGAAAATCCATATTTATACCTGTTTATTAATATCAAATGCTGCTGATTTCACATATTTTTCAGCTTCCTGATCTGATAATTCTTTATTAATCAGGACTGCATACATCGACTTTACAGCTGCAATAATTGTTTTTTCTGTGTCAATTGCTGAACGTAACTTATACTCATTTGCTCTGCTTTCTGCTAAGTGAGTTTTATCTGAAAGCTCTATTTCAAGCTTCATCATTTCCTGAGAATATTTTTTATTAAAAATCTCTATTTGTTCATCTAATTTTTTCTTTGTCTCTGCTTTAATTTTTTCAATTTCATGGCTTATTTCATAGTCAATATCAGCTGCTTTAATACGCATTTGCTCAGCTTTCTCAAGTAATGATTCTATTTGATCATTTCTCTTATTAATGACTTTCGCAAGTTTAGGAAGGAACACATACGACATAAATCCATACAGCATTCCAAAAGTAAGCAGTAACCAGAAAAGCTGTGAGAAATATGTTGATATATCTAGTTGTGGCATTTTACCCCTCTTGATATTTTGATAATGAACTAGTTTAATAAAGCCTGTTTTTTTATAAATATCAAACTATTATAATTTTTATTTTTTAAGCTGGCTCTATATCAATAGAACCAGCTTTGTAATACCTATTTTACTTATATAGTGAATTAAGTTGAGTTTTACACAGAAATAACGAGCGATATGTAGAAAAATCTACATAAATGAGGAAATGACGCATGCAAACCTAAACTTAAAAAACTATAATAAAATTTAAGCAAAAATTAGGATCAGTGCAATTACTAATGCGAAAATACCCATAGCTTCCACCATCGCAGCACCGAGTAACGCACGACCTGACATTTTAGCTTCAGCGCCAGGATTTCTGGCAATACCACCTACAAGTGCAGAGAAAATATTACCCACACCAATAGCAGCACCAACCATACCGAAAGCCATGAGACCTACAGCAATATATTTCATTGAAACAGCATCCATCTTGTAAACCCTTTTTTAAAGTTAAACCACTAATGCAAATTAATTGCAGTATTTAGATACACACAAGTGAGTATCGTAAATATATATGCCTGGAGTATAGCTACAAATATCTCAAATCCAGATATAAGAACCATGAACGGAATTGGTATCCAACCCCAGTATATTCCCATTCCTAATACAAATGACGCAAGCACCTTCATAAGTACGTGACCTGCCATCATATTTCCTGCAAGACGAATAGACAAAGTAAAAGGACGAGCCAAGAATGTAAAAAACTCGATAAGTATCATAAGCGGAGCAAGCCACCAAGGTGTACCTTCTGGTAAAAATATCGAGAAGAAATGCAGTCCATGAATCAGGAAACCACCAATAAGTACTGTAAAGAATACAATTGATGCCAGAGCAAGAGTCACAACTATGTGACTTGTCACTGTAAAACCGTAAGGAAGCATGCCAAGTAGGTTACACATAAGAACATACATAAATACTGAAAACACTAACGGAATAAATTTTTTACCCTGCTCACCAACATTTTCTTTAAGAAGGTCAGCAATAAACCCATAAACAAATTCAGCAGATGCTTGCAGCCTTGTTGGAATAACCTTTGTCTTAAATGTAGCCATAGCCATATAAAATACAGTAATTAAAACTGCCGCAGTCATAAAGATTGCAGAATTCGTGAAGCTTAAATCATATCCCATAAAATCGAGTGGAATAACCTTTTCGATTGTAAACTGATGTAATGGACCATGCGCAGCAGACATATCAACCCTAGCTTGAAATTACTTTGTCAAAAAATATATTTTAACCACACCAGAAATAATACCAATTAATAAACAAATCAAGAAGAAAATTGGCTTTAAATTAAGCCAACTATCAATTGAATAACCTATAAATGCGCCAAGTCCTACAGTTATAAAGAAATTTAGCGCAAGATCAGTGTAAATATTTTTTTCTTTAGGTAAAATTTTTTTTGTAATACCAGTGCGTTCTTTAAATTTATCAATACGTTTTTGTAATTCGTCAAAATTGTTGTTTTTATTCATAAAATGCAATATCTTTAATATATTATATTTCAAAAACTTAGCTTACACTTTATGAGTATTCAATACCAGCGTTATAAATTATTTTCTCGTAGAAGCTTTATGCTTGGCTGCGGAAAAATAGGATTAATGGGTTTACTCGGCGCTCAGATGTACAGACTTCAGGTCATAGAATCTGCAAAATTTAAAACAATGTCTGATGCAAATCACATTAGACTTATCCCTACCCCACCTATTCGTGGTATTATATACGATAGAAATAATAATATTTTAGCGCTTAATAAAAATAACTACAGAGTAATACTTGCAAAAGAAAACGAAGCACATTTTGAAAAAACTATTGAAAATATTTTAAACATAGTTGAACTTGACGATGATCAAAGAAAAGACTTTCTTTACAAAGTAAATAACCAAAAAAAGCAGCGCTCTATAATTTTATTTGATAACTTATCATGGAAGGATTTAAGCTCTGTTGAAGTAAATATACCTGACTTGCCGGGTGTTTACATTGAAGTTGGTCAAACAAGATATTATCCATACAATGCAATCTGCGCACATCTAATTGGTTATGTAGGAACAGTTTCAAAAGAAGAAGCACCTAATAGTTCTGTAATGTTTCACCCTGACTATAAAATTGGAAAAAACGGCATTGAAAAGTTTTTTGACGAAAGGCTTCAGGGCATTCCTGGTTACAGGGAAGTTGAAGTTGATGCATATGGCAATGTGATACAGGAATTTTCATCAAATCCTTCAGTACCTGGGGAAGATATAAATCTTGCGCTTAATATAAAATTACAGGATCTAACTTATAGCCTGCTAGATGGTAAGGATGCGGCAGTTATCCTTATGGATGTAAATACAGGCGAGGTCTTAGCCATGTGTTCTACACCTTCATATGATCCAAATAAATTTACCCAAGGCATATCAAGCGATTACTGGAAGAAAATCTCAAGCAATACGCATTCGCCGCTTATTAATAAAACTATATCTCAACAATATCCGCCAGGCTCTGTATTTAAAATTGTAACAGCCGCTGCAATTGCAGAAGCTGGAATTGACCCAAATACTACCGTTCACTGCGGAGGAAGCTTTTGGCTTGGAAATCATAAATTCCACTGCTGGAAACACGAAGGTCACGGCAGCGTAAATATGCCATCTGCTATACAAAAATCCTGTAACGTATATTTTTATACAATGGCAAGAAGAATTGGATTTGAAAAAATTCATGAAGTTGCTAAGAAACTAGGACTTGGAGAGAAATTTGATTTAGGTCTTATTGGGGAAGTTGGTGGTATCCTTCCTAACAGAGCATGGAAGAAAAAAAGGCTTAAACAGGAATGGCATCCGGGTGATACATTAAACTGCGCAATTGGACACGGATTTTTAGCAACAACTCCGATGCAGCTTGCAGTAATGACAGCAAGAATTGCCTCTGGTAAAATGGTAAGCCCAAAACTTACCGCACAATATGGCGGGTTAAATGTTAAAGATGTCGACCTTAGTGAAAAGACTTTAAATGCGCTTAGAACTGGTATGGACATGGTAGTTAATAAACCAGGCGGTACAGTATTTAGGCATAAAATTGACAACCCAAAACATGCATTTGCTGCAAAAACCGGAACAGCGCAAGTTGTCGCTTTAAAGCATGACAGCGTCACTGGTAAGGCGCTAAATGATAATGAAACATGGGAGACAGCACACCATGGCTGGTGCGTTGGCTATGCCCCTGTGGACAGCCCTAAATTTGCATGCGCGGTTATTGTTGAACATGGCGGAAGCGGAAGCGGAGCCGCCGCTCCAGTACTTCGTGAAGTTTTACTGAAAGTACAAGAGTTTATGGAAAGCTAATACTTATATCTAAATTTTTATAAGAATTGAATTCAATTTTAATTGAGCTATGCGAAAAACGCATTGGCGTTTATTCGCTTAAAAATGGGTGTTAGTTTTAAAAACAATTCACAGGATTGTTTTTAATACTCCCCCCGCTCACCCATTTTTAATCTCATAAACTCTAAATATTTAGAAAACCATCTGGGTAACATATTATTATACTATTAAATCCTTATTTAAATTATACGGCAGTTCAGAATTTATTTAGCTAAAATATTTTTATAATAGGATAGGAATGACGAGCGAAATGTAGCAAAAACCTACATGAGCAAGAAAATGACACATACCATGATTATAAAAACAGGCATCATTACGAAAGGTGCGTGGCACATTGCGGCATATTCTGTCGTCATTGCTGTAGAAGTTCAAAGTTTTGGTGACGGAAAAGGGTTGACAATAAGGATGTCTGAAAGGGTTATAATAAGGAAGGAATTTTTTAAT